>JAYTNH010000119.1:0-6964 GCA_043748395.1 Ilumatobacteraceae bacterium
CGAGGCGGTACCACCAACCGGCCGAGACTGGACGGCACCCGCCCAAGACCCGTGACGGGAAGCTGCATACTGTACGGCAGGCGTCGATTGGAGAGAATCTCCTCCACCCGAGCACTCGACCACGGTACAAGCCCGAGCCAATCGATGAGCTCGCCCATCGCCCTCACCGGATCGGCTTGGAACTCCTCGAGCACCACGACCCGAACCTGGTCACGACCGAAGCGTTCGTAGGCCTCCTCGAGTTGGGGTGCGTACAACCCACGGCGCTTATAGGCAAAGTGGTGGTTCTCGCCAAAGTCGGTCGCAAGACGTACATCCTCGAGCCGGAGCGCCTCGCCGAACGTGGTCGACCGCTCGAGGCGAGAACCGAGTAGGTAGCGGTACGCCGAGTACGCACGAGCACCTGGCTCACGCAGCATCACGATCAAGCGAATGCTCGGGTTGTGCTGTTTGGCGCGATCGAGCGCTCCGGGAATGAAGGTGACGCCGGAACTCTTCGCAAACAGCAACTGGTTTTCTCCGACGGACTTCCCGCGGTAGAGCCGTCGGCGGTGCTCGTCCCACCCCGCCTCGTAGATTCGATCATCCACGAAGTATGAGCTTTCGTCCCACTCGTGGCCCACGAGTGATGGGTGGTGCTTCAGGTAGCCAAGCATCGACGTCGTGCCCGCCTTCTGCACACCCGCGATGAGGACGTCCAGCTGTCTACCTGACAAGCCCTTCATGACTGACTTTCACAGTCCGACCCTCGTGAGCGTAGGGAGTGCTCAAACATCTACAGGATTGTGGCACATGGGCAATCAACGACTTCCATCCTGCAGCGGCCGAGAACCAGCATTAGTCGAGGTCGAAGAGTCCGTCGGGGGTGTCGACGGTGATGACGCCGTCGGCGCATGACGTCACAAAGATCACGGGTATCAGAAAGCCGGAGTCGAGTTCGAGGATGTCGTGCGCCGGGTTGTCGTGCACCGACACACATAAGCCCCGACTCACGCCCGCAGCGTCGACGACTTCGGCGCCAATCAGATCGTGCACCCAGAGGGCATCGTCGTCATCTGTCTCGTCGAGCGGCTCGGCCAGCAGCACCGAGTTGGTGAGCTTCTCGGAAACCGTGCGGTCGTCGAACCCCTCGAAGTGCACGAGCCATCGCTGCTGTTGACGACGCGACGACGTGACAGTGAGCCACCGGGCACCGGCCTGCAGACGCGCTCCGACCGCCAGTCGCTCGTCGCGATCGGTGATGAGTGTGACATAGACGTCGCCGCGTACACCGTGAGCACGGCCGATGCGACCAACCTCACGGAGTTTCGAGTCGGACACTTCAGTCGGCGAAGTCGACGTCGACTTCGACGTCGTCACGGGTAGCAGCCGCGCGCACGACGGTGCGAATGCTCTGCGCCGTGCGCCCGCGACGGCCGATGACCCGACCGAGGTCGCCAGGACCCACCTTGACGGTGAGCTTGACCCGACCACGGGTCTCGAAAGGCTCGACGGTGACCTGATCGGGGTCGTCGACGATCGAGCGCACGATGTGCGTGAGGACTGCGGTTGCCGTGGTGGCGTGCAGGTCGGGGGTGGCCGTGTCGGACACGGTCACTTGGCGGCCCGGGCGGTGCCGAAATCGGCCCAAGCTCCGGAGATCTCGAGCAGCTTCTTCACCCGCTCTGTGGGCTGGGCGCCGTCCATCAACCACTTCACAGCCTTGTCGTTGTCGACCAGCAGGGTCGACGGCTCGGTGCGTGGGTTGTAGGTACCGATGATCTGGATGAACCGACCGTCGCGTGGTGAGCGACTATCGGCCGCGACAATGCGGTACTGCGGCTGCTTGGTCTTGCCGACTCGGGTGAGGCGCAGCTTTACTGCCATCGACTTCATTGCTCCTTGAGAAGAGTGAACCCAGCGAGGCTATCAATTCAGGCCGGGGAATCCGCCCGGCATCCCTGGCGGCATACCCCCGGGCATCGCGCCCAGCGGGCCGGGAAAGCCGCCACGGCCCTTCTTGCCCTTCTTGGTACCCATCGCGCCCATGCGCTTCATCATCTTCTGCATCTCGCCGAACTGCTTCACGAGCCGGTTGACATCGCCAACAGTGGTGCCGCTGCCGTTGGCGATGCGGGTTCGGCGGCTGCCGTTCATGATCTCGGGCTTGCGGCGCTCGAGCATGGTCATCGAGCGGATGATCGCCTCGATGGGCCTGAGTTGGTCGTCGCCGATCTCGGCGCCCTTCATTTCTTTAGGCATGCCGGGCATCATGCCCAACAGGTTGCCGAGCGGACCCATCTTCTTGAGTTGCTGCAGCTGGTCGAGGAAGTCTTCGAGCGTGAACTCGCCTTCGAGCAGCTTGGTGGCCGCAGCTTCGGCCTCATCTTTCTCGAACGCCTGCTCGGCTTGCTCGATGAGGGTGAGCACATCGCCCATACCCAAGATGCGGCCGGCCATGCGATCGGGGTGGAACTGCTCGAACTCGTTGAGCTTCTCGCCCGTTGACGCGAATGCGATGGGGCGTCCGATGACCTCTTTGACGCTGAGGGCGGCGCCACCACGTGCGTCGCCATCGAGCTTCGACATGATGACACCGTCGATGGCGAGCGTGGCGTGGAATGCCTCAGCGACGCCGACAGCGTCTTGGCCGGTCATGGCATCGATGACGAGGAACGTGTAGTTGGGCTGCACAGCGTCGGAGATGCGCCGCACTTCGTCCATCAGCTCGGTGTCGATGGCCAATCGACCCGCGGTGTCGACGATGAGGACATCGCGGCCCAATCGCCGTGCTTCGGCCAGACCCCGGCGCGCCGTTTCGACCGGATCGCCCGGCTCGCTGAACACGGGCACATCGATTTGGCGCCCGAGCGTACGCAGCTGCTCAACGGCGGCGGGGCGTTGCAGGTCGGCGCCCACGAGCAGGGGCTGACGCCCCTGGGCTTTGAACCAGCGCGCCAACTTTGCCGACCCGGTGGTCTTGCCAGAGCCCTGCAGACCGGCCATGAGCACAACGGTGGGTGGGCGGCTGGCGTAGTGGATCTTGAGCGTCTCGCCACCGAGCATGGCGGTGAGCTCGTTGTTGACGATCTTGATGACTTGTTGGCCGGGATCGAGCGCTTCACTGAGCCGGGCCCCGACCGCCTGCTCACGAATGCGGGCCGTCACATTGCGGACGACGCCGACGTTGACGTCGGCCTCGAGCAATGCCGTACGGATCTCTTTGAGTATCTCGTCGACGTCGGCCTCGGTAAGGCGTCCCTTACCACGGAGCCGCTTGACGATGCCTTCGAGGCGGGATGACAGCGAATCGAACATGAGGACACCACGATACCGGCGTGCCGGTAGGCGCTACCGGATCAACCGATACGAGCAACCTTCACGACGAATCCGCTCTCGACCACGACGTTCACCCGTGTGAGCGAGAAGTCTTCGGTGACAGCGAGGAACTCGCCGTCACGTTCGGTGACCCGAAGGGTCCAGCCACGGGCGGCGGCAACCTTCGCTGCATCGTCCTCTGACAACCCGACGAGGAGTTCACCGGCAACCGCATCGTCGGGGGCTACCACCGTCGCCGGCGTGACCACGCCTGTGCCAGAGGGCTCGGGCAGTGGGGTGGGCTCGGGCAGTGGTGCTGGCGCTGGCTCGGGGGCCGGCACGGGCTCGGGCTCCAGTGGCGCTCCGATGTCGACAAAGCTGTCGTCGACCCCAAGCACTGTGAACGAGCCTCCGTCATCGGAGCCGAACGTGTACGCGGGAAGCACCCACACGGTTCCATCGGTCGCCCACACTGTGGTGGTATCGACGCGCACCGACGTGAACGTGACCGTGATGGGTTCTTGCGGTAGGCAGTCCACTGCAGCTCCGCATTCGAGCGGCGGCTCGACTGCGGGCAGCGGCACCACCGACGTGGGCGCCTCGGGCGGAACAGGGACGACGGCTTCGCTCGATGTCGCCGTACCGACCGAGTTGTCGGCCGTTGTTGTATACGACCGGCTGGACAAAATGGCGGGGTCGACCCCGGTGCCGAACCACATGCCGCCTTGCTCGTTCATGCGGTCGAGGCCGCCCTGCGGGCCGACGAGCGGATAGTCACCGCCACGTTGCGGCGTGGCCATTGAGCCACTCGCCCAGGTGACCACTCCGTTCTCGCCGAAGCCGACCGAAAGCGTGATGTTCGACCGCACACCGTCGAGGAGCAGCACGCCGTTGACATTGGCGCTCCAGTCGTCGGCGAAGGCCTCCCAACTGTACGACCCTGCGTCGTAACCCAAGTCGGTGGCGAGGCTCATCGCCTTGTCGAGCGCTTCGTCCTTGCTGAGCACTCCTTGTGGCGGCGTGGGCTCTGGGCACGGGTCGGGGAGCACGAGGTCGGTGGTGCCATCAGAGCTGACGGTCTCGCATGCCATGCCCGATCCCTGCCACACCGACGGGTCTGGGTTGTACCACCACGACTGCGTTGCATCGGCGCCCACCCACAGGCTCGACGCGGTGCCGTCGACAGAGCCGACCATCCAACCGCTGGCTGGATCGCCCGGCATCTCCGCAGGTGCGCCATCAACACCCATCACTCGCGCCATCGCTTGCAGGCGGTCGAGGTTCGGACTCACGCCGGGCGCGAAGAACCATGATGGGCCAGACGCCGCTAGCTCTGGGAACTCGCCCGAGTACACATAGGTCACCAGTCCGGGCAGCATCATGGACCTATCGGCCGAACCACTTGCCGACGGCGCCCCTGGCGCTGCCGACAACTCGATCTTCACCGGCCCAGCGGACGACTGCGTAGATGGGTCACCACACGCGCTCACGCCGAGCACCAGCGCTGCTGCGGCGAACATGAATCGCCTGGACAAGATCACGGGTTGCTTTGACATCGGAATTGTCCTCCAGGTGGTGGTTACCTACATCAGATTGGACGTCAGCCGATGCGATTCGGTTCCGCACTCGTCAATCGGTGGCGAGCAACGCGTCGATGAACTCGACCGGGTCGAAGCGCACGAGATCGGCGATGGTTTCGCCGAGGCCGACCAGCTTGATGGGAATACCCAGTTCGGTCTCGATCGCGAACACGATGCCGCCACGCGCCGAGCCGTCGAGCTTGGTGAGCACCACCCCGGTGATGCCCACGCCATCGACGGTGGTGGCGTCGCCGAACTCGCGGGCCTGGGCGAGTCCGTTTTGGCCGGTCGTGGCGTCGATCACCAACAGCACCTCGGTGACACGTCCGGTTCCCTTGGACGCAACGCGGCGCACCTTGCGGAGCTCGTCCATGAGGTTGGTCTTGGTGTGCAAGCGCCCGGCGGTATCGGCAAGCACGAGGTCGATGCCTCGCGCCGATGCGCGCTGGACAGCGTCGAAGATGACGGCACTTGGGTCGCCGCCCTCATTGCCACGCACCATCTCTGAACCACTACGTTCGGCCCAGGTGCCGAGTTGCTCGGCGGCCGCGGCACGAAACGTATCGCCGGCCGCCATGAGCACCGAGCGACCGATGGCGCTCTGCTGCGCCGCAACTTTACCGATGGTGGTGGTCTTGCCGACACCGTTGACGCCTACGAACAGCCACACGTTCGGGCTGTCAGGCTCGCCGGGCACGAACTGCAACTCGCGGTCGGGGCTGTCGAGGCGCGACACCATCTCGGCCTGCAGCGCGACAAGTAGCTCGTCGGGAGTGGTGATCTGCTTGGCCTTCACGCGGCCGCGGAGCGAGCCGAGCAACTCGTCGGTGACTCGCACCCCGACATCGGCACGCAGCAGCGCCTCTTCGAGCTCGTCGAAGCTGTCGTCGGTGATACCCGAACGACTACGGATGCCCAGCAACGTGCCGGTGAGCGCCGAACGCGCCCTGGCCATGCGCGACTGCAGCGACGGTGGCGCGACCCGCTGCTCGACCGGCTGATCGGGCGCGACAACCACCGCGGGTGCAGGCGCGGTGCGCGACGCAGTGGGAGCGACGACCGCAGGTGATGCTGTCGAGCGACGGCGGTTGAGCAGAACAACGCCGATGCCCACGACGAGCACCAGTGCAATGAGAGCGAGATAGATCCAGGGCATGGTGGAACCACGCTACCCCTGGGTCACCGCGTGGAGGTGGCCTCGCCGCCGTCGCTCAGGCGCTGCGCCAACCACGCGACAGGAATAGAGACGAGCATCACGAAGGTAGCCACCACATTGACGATGGGGATGAATCGGGGTCGGCTGAAGTTGGCGAGAATCCACTGCGGCAAGGTGATGTAGCCTGACCCAGCGGTGAACGTCGTGACCACGATTTCGTCGAAGCTCAGCGCAAAGGCCAGCAGTCCGCCCGCGAGCAGTGCCGATCGCACGAGCGGAAACGTGACATACCGAAAGGTCTGCGTGCCGTGCGCCCCCAAGTCGGCGGATGCCTCGAGCAGGTTCGGCGCTGTTCGCCGAAGACGCGCCACCACGTTGTTGTACGCGACCACCACACAGAACGTGGCATGGGCAATGACGAGTGAGTGGAAGCCGAGACCGACCTTCACGCTGAACAGTCCGAAGTTGATGTCGCGGGTGAACGTGTTCTGCAGCGCAATGCCGGTGACGATGCCAGGCAGCGCGATGGGTAGGACCATCAAGAACGACACCGAGGTTCGCCCAAAGAAGTCGTAACGCTGCATGGCGAATGCAGCCATGGTGCCGAGCACCAGCGCGATTGCGGTGGCCACACCCGCCACCTGGAGCGAACGCACCAGGGCTTCACGCGGACCCTCGCTCTGCCAGGCAACACGCCACCACTCGAGCGTCCAGCCCTTGGGCGGCCACGACACCGAGTTGGCCTTGTTGAACGACAGACGCGCAACGACGGCGAGAGGTAGGTACAAAAAGAGCAACCCTGCGAGAGTGATCAGGCCCAGCACCAGGCGCGATGGCCATGAAAGACGCATGATCAGAGGCTCTCGAACGCGCCGAGGCGCTTCATGGCGAACAGATACAAGATGATGATCAGCAACGGCCACAAGGTGTA
>JAYTNH010000120.1:0-31330 GCA_043748395.1 Ilumatobacteraceae bacterium
CAGGCAGGCGGGCGACACGAACCGCCTCAGCCACTGCCATCACCTGGGGGAGATCGTCGTACTCACCCAACACCGCCCGGGGCCCGTACGGCAACAATCTGGTCACGAAACGAATGGGGCCAGGTTCAAACCGGCTGCATTCAGCGCGTCGGCCACCGCCCGAGCCAACGTCGCAGCGCCAGGCGTATCGCTGTGCACGCAGATCGACCGAACGTCGCGCCGAGCCAACAGCACGGCCTGGGCAGCCACAGCTGGGGCGTCGACGAGCACCGCCCCAGGTTCGCCACGCGGCACGAGTCGGCCGTCTTCGGTGTACGCACGATCGGCGAAACCCTCCGCTACGAAGGCCAGCCCTGCAGCCGTCGCGGCGGTCATGCTCACCGACTGCGCCAGACCGAGCAGGGGCAACCCAGGGTTGTAGGTGATGATGGCATCGACCACGGCCGCAGCCTGTTGTGGATGGTGCACGATGGCGTTGTACAGCGCGCCGTGGGGCTTGACGTAGCGCACCGAACTGCCCGCAGCACGAGCGAACGCCTCGAGCGCACCGAGCTGATACAGCACCGCGTCGCGTAGATCGCCGGCACGCATGTCGACGAACCGACGACCGAAGCCGACCAGATCGGGATAGCTCACCTGGGCACCGATCGCGACCTGATTGGCAACCGCTAGCTCGCAGGTGGCATGCATGATCGATGGGTCGCCAGCGTGAAACCCACACGCCACGTTGGCCGACGTGACGATTCCCATCAGCTCGGCATCGGGTCCGCCCGGCCACGCACCAAAGCCCTCGCCGACATCACTGTTCAGGTCGATGCTGGCCGTGCTCACTGGTGGTTCAGCCGGCGAGGCTGGCGGTGACGGCCGCGTTGTCGAGACGTTGGAAACATCTGCGACCATTCGATCGAGCGAGCACCGCCGCCTCGAGGTCGTCGGCCGTCAGCGTGCGATCGGGGCCGGCGAGCGCAGTTGCCGCCGCCCGCACGGCGGCACTCAACGTCATGTCGGCGTTCACGGTGCCGTCGAGTCGGGTGTTGATCGCCTCGGCATCGCCACCGAGCACACAGAACGACCCTTCGTCCATCACCGTTCCGTCGTACAGAATGCGGAACATCTGATCGCCGCTGTTCGTGGCGCCATTGGTCTGGTCGCTGCCGCTTTGGGCGACCCCAACCTCGGCCACCCCAACCTCGGCCACCAGGATCTCGACCTCCATGGGCTTCATCTCGTGGGTGAAGATCTGGCCGAGTATCTGTGCGTATTGGTTGGCGAGGCTGCGCGCGTCGACATCGTCGCGGCTGTACTGGTAGCCCTTCAGGTCGGCGGCACGAACGCCCGCCACACGGAGCTGATCGAACTCGTTGTACTTGCCCACCCCGGCAAACGCGATGCGGTCGTAGATCTCGCTGATCTTGCGCAACGTGTTGCTGGGGTTCTCGGCGACGAGCGCGATGCCGTCGACGTAGCGCACAGCGACCATGGCCCTGCCTCGCGAGATGCCCTTGCGAGCGTAATCGGCGCGATCTTTCATCACCTGTTCGGGGGCTACGTAGAACGGCATGCTCATCGGCTTCGAACCTCCGCTGCGATCGACTCGAACACTCCGGCAAGTTCGCCGTCGTCGAGCCGTGTCCAGCCGTCGGCGGTGATGGAGGCAACGACCGGATAGATACCTCGTAAAGCGTCAGGGCCTCCGGTAGCCGAGTCGGCGTCGGCGGCTTCCCAGAGCGACCGGCATGCCAACGCCACCGCGTCGGCACGACTGAGGTCGTCGCGGTAGGCAACCTTCACCACGGTGCCGGCATGCAGCATGCCCGAACCTGTGGCCACGTAGTCGTGCTCTTCGTATCGTCCACCGGTGACGTCGTAGGTCCACAGTCGTCCGGTTCGTCGGCGCAGGTCGTACCCGGCGAATATCGGGACCACCACCAGGCCCTGCATGGCGGCCGGCAGGTTGCCGCGCACCATCATCGACAGTTGGTTGGCCTTGCCCTCGAGGCTCAGCGACGAGCCCTCTACCTTCTCGTAGTGTTCGAGCTGCAGTTGGAACAGCTTGATCATCTCCATTGCCGGACCGGCGGCACCGGCGATTGCCACGCCGCTGTGGCGGTCGGCCTGCACCACCTTCTCCATGCCGCGATGGCTGATGATGTTGCCGCTGGTGGCCCGTCGATCACCCGCCATGATCACGCCATCGGCGTAACGCAGCGCGACACAGGTGGTGGCATGAGGCACCGACACTTCACCGTGCAACGCCTGGGTCGACACGCCAAGACCGAGGCGGCGAAGTAGTTCGGGGAAGTTCGAGCCGGGGTCGTCGCCGGGGATGAACAGGGGCATCGACATGGTTGCTACTGGCCGCCCTTTTGCACGTACGACTTGACGAAGTCTTCTGCGTTGGTCTCGAGCACATCGTCGATCTCGTCGAGCAGATCGTCGAGCTCGGCCTTCAACTTGTCGCCACTGCCGGCCACCAGGGGCGCGGCCTCAACCTCCTCTTCGGTGCGGCTGGGTGTCGGTTTCTGTTTCTGCGTTCGTTCTGCCATGGTGTCCTCGTTCGTACCCTAGGCGCCGAGCCGGGCAAGGAGCTCGGCAGGTGTCTGGCTCTCGTCGATCAAGTTACCCACAGATTCGGCCGTGCCACGGAGCGGTTCCATCATCGGTACCCTGCGCAACGGGTCGCGACCCAGGTCGAACACCACGCTGTCCCAGTTGGCAGCGACAACCGACTCGGGCCACTTCGCGAGGCACCGACCCCTGAAGTAGGCGCGAGTGGTGAGCGGCGGCTCGGTGATGGCGGCGATCACATCGTGCTCTGATACGAGCGTGACGAGCCCAGCGCGGGTGGCAAGACACCGATCGGTGCGCATGTCGTGGTACTGCAGATCGAGCGCCTTCAGTCGGGCGTCGTTGGGCCTGGCACCGTGTCGATCGGCGAAGCCGTCGATGATGCGGCGCTTCGCCACCCAATCGACCAGGTGGGCCACCGACTCTGGGTCGGATTCGAGACCCGTGAGCATCGTCTCCCACAACTCCAGAACCTCGGCACCGACCGCAACATCGACGGCTTCGAGGCCGTGAGAGTGCTGGTACTTGCGAGCCTTCTCGAACAGCCCCCATTGCAGTTCGAGCGCTGTGGCTCGCCGACCGTTACGAAGCAACACGGTGCATTCGAGCGATGGGTCGTGACTCACTTGCCGGATGGCCCGCACCGGGTTGGCCAGCATGAACTCGTCGCCCAGCACATCGTCTTCGATCATCGCCAGCAGAATGGCCGTGGCCCCTACTTTCACCAGGGTGGCGGCTTCACTCATGTTGGCGTCGCCGACGATCACATGCAGTCGGCGGTACTTCGAGGCATCGCAATGAGGTTCGTCGCGCGTGTTGATGATGGGGCGCTTCATGGTGGTCTCGAGACCGACCTCCTCCTCGAAGAAATCGGCGCGCTGGCTGAGCTGGAACGGCACGTCGTCGAACGCGGCGCCCGGCTCCTCGCAACCAACCTTGCCTGCGCCAATCACCACCTGGCGGGTCACGAAGTGGGGAGTGATCTGGGCGACGATGCGGGCGAACGGCACCTCGCGCGCCAGCAAGTAGTTCTCGTAACAGCCGTAGCTGTTGCCTTTACCATCCGAGTTGTTCTTGTGACACAGGATCTCGGCGCCATCGGGCAGCAACGACCGTGCCGCGGTCATGCTGGCCCGCACGATCTCTTCGCCGGCTCGGTCGAAGCGCAACGCATCGCGAGCGGTGAGGCACTCGGGGGTGCTGATCTCGGGGTGAGCGTGATCGACGTAGTAGCGAGCACCATTCGTGAGCACCGCGTTCACAAGGTGCGTGTCGACCTCGGCGGCGAGCAGATCGTCGACGCTGAAACCCCGTGCGTCGCGGCCGGGATGTTCGTCCTCGAAATCCCAGCCCACTTGGCGGTGCGCAGCCGACAGGTAGGCCGTGATGAGCAGCGACGACGCCGACACCGGGTTGCTGTCAGCCCCGCGTACGAGAATCCCGTACTCGGTCTCGATGCCACAGACCTTGGGGATCGCCATGAGCGCACACTACCGCTGCGCCGTGCGAGTGGGTCGACCGCTACCCCGCCGGTGGCGGATTGGTAGGAGTGAGCCCGCGGTTGTCCGGATTGATACCACTACCGCCACCGGAGTTGGCGAACAAGGTGGTGGCAGCGGCCCAGAGGTCATCGACGAGGTCCCAGCCGGCCGAGTTGGTCTCTTCATAGTGCCCGTCCGGCTCGCCCAGCTCGCGACCGAGCGCCTGCCCATAGCGACAGGTGGCCTCGAGCGCACTGCGCAAGGTTGCGTCGCCTGTGTACTGATCGGGATGGTCGGCCAACATGCGACACGTCGGACCGTCGACGGCGTCGGGGGTGAGCAGCAGCCCTGCATCGAACAACTGCTGGCAGGTGGTGCCGCTGGGCAGCGCAAGGTCGAGACACTTCAGCCGCACCTCGTTGATGGGAACCCAATAACCCAGCTCGTCGCCACCGAGACCCACCGTGAACGTGGTCGGCTCGTCGACGAGGTCGAGCAGATAGCCCGGAATCTCGTATGCGGCCCCCACGGCATGCAACTCGGGCTCTTCGTAGAACGGTGCCGGATCGTCGTTGAACGTCGCCGGCAGGCCCACGACCAGCTCGGGTGGCAGTTCGCCAGGCATGAAGAGGAATCCGACATCGCCGAATGACACGTGGATGAGCTGTGTCTTCACCACGTCGGCGACCCTGATCTGGCTGTCGACGAGTGGCGTGAGCAGCACATCGTCTTCGAGCGCACCGTCATCGGACGTGCAGGTTTCGTCGGTGAACGGTTTGGCGGTGCATGTGTAGCCGGGCGGATCCTGCCAACCGAGCGAACCGTCGGCGAGCAACACACGAAATCCGATGTTGCTGAGGCGGGTGTAGAACTGCTGCTCGGACCACACCACCTGGGTGACCGCCACGGTGTCGGCAGCCTTGGTGAGCTCGACCACGTGCAGCGCCAACTGCTCGCCGATTGCTGCGGTGCGGGCGAAGTTGCGGGTACGCAGGTCGGTTGCCCCATCCACCGGTTGCGCTCCGGCCGGAGCTGTCCAACCGTTACCGATGGGATGCTCCGCGTCGACCTTCCAGATGTCGGCGCTGCCAGGTCCGATCTGGCTGCCGATCGGTCCGTTGAAGTACAACACCTCACCGCCGATCGCGGCCTGCACTCGTTCGCGCAACACGCCCGGATAGTCGGCCGTGAGGTACCGACCTTCGGCAGTGCAATCGTCGCCCTCCCATCCCTTCACAGCACACTGCTCGGTGAAGTCGCCCGGCGGCGACCAGTTGAGGGTGACCTCAGGGTGGCTCGACCACTGCACAACGGTGGCGATGGTGGCATCGTCTGCAGCCGACTTGATGGACAGAACGTTGAGCCGCGGATCGAACACGATGGGATCGCGACCGTCGACCATGCCGAACCGGTGCTCATCCGTGGCGACCGACATCGTTGCCGGCTGCAGGTTGGCAACCGACTCGGCGATGGCCGCTGCCATCTGGTCTGCCATCTCGGCGTACCAGTCGTCGTTGATGCTGAAAGCCGTGTCGGGGCCCTCATGGTTGTGCGTTGCCGAGATGACGATGCGCGCGCTCTCGGTCACATCGGCGGGTAGCAACGCACGGGCGCGTCGGGTGATCTCGGCGGCATCGGCGGCGAAGATCATGTACACATCGGCGTTCGCCATCACCACCAAGTCGTTGCCACGTTGCACCGCAACGGCGGTGGTGCGAATGTCGTCGTGCACCCACGCCGAGTCGTCGGAGCCGTTGCCCACGTCGATGCGACCCTGGTCCCATGCCGGAACGAACAGGCCGGGGTCGTTCGGGTTGCTGGTGTCCCAACCCGGCGCATCGGCGAGAAAGTCGCGATTGCCATTGATCGTTGGGAGCACGCTGCGGCTGGCAGCACCAGCGAGCACTACCCGCTCGGGCGACGTGACCACGGTGTCGGCAGGAACCGTGCTGACCGCCGGCTGGGTCGTGGGCGCCAACGTCGGGGCAGGTGTCGACTCGTCGGTCGTTGTGCCGCTCGAACAGGCCGCCAGCAACAGCAGGGCGACCGCGCCGGCTGACATCGTTGATCGTCTCATGGTGGTTGCCTCAGTTCGCGGTCAGAGGTACTGACCGGTTGCGACACGCTCGATCGAGCGACCGCCTTCGCGTTCTTGTTCGATCTTGCCCTTCACCAACGTGCGGATGAACACGATTCGCTCACCCTTCTTGCCACTGATCTTCGCCCAGTCGTCCGGGTTCGTGGTGTTGGGCAGGTCTTCGTGCTCTTTGTACTCCTGCTTGATGCTGTCGAGCAGATCGGTGGTGCACACGCCTCGGGCACCGCCGGCAATGACCCGCTTGATCGCCAACTTTTTGGCACGGCGAACGATGTTCTCGATCATGGCGCCCGACGCAAAGTCTTTGTAGTACAAGATCTCCTTGTCACCGTTCTGGTATGTGACTTCGAGGAACTGATTGGCCTCGTCGGCGCGATACATCAGCTCGACGGTGGTGGCGATCATGTCGTCGATGCGCTCGTCTGCAGCGATGGGAATCTCGTCGGTGAGGTACCGGGCAAAGATCTGCCGCGCCGCCTGCTCGCCAGGGCGTTCGATCTTGATCTTCACGTCGAGTCGGCCGGGTCGCAAGATTGCGGGATCGATGAGGTCTTCGCGGTTCGTGGCGCCGATGACAATGACGTTGGTGAGTCCCTCGACACCGTCGATCTCGACCAGCAACTGAGGCACGATGGTGCTCTCCATGTCACTGGAGATACCCGAGCCGCGGGTGCGGAACATCGAGTCCATCTCGTCGAAGAACACGATGACCGGCCAGCCTTCCTCGCTCTTCTCGCGGGCCCGCTGGAACACGAGCCTGATCTGCCGCTCGGTCTCGCCGACGTACTTGTTGAGCAGTTCGGGACCCTTGATGTTGATGAAGTAGCTGCGACCCTTCTCGCCACCCGTCTTTTCGGCCACCTTCTTCGCCAGCGAGTTGGCAACCGCCTTGGCGATCAGCGTCTTGCCGCAACCCGGCGGCCCGTACAACAAGATGCCCTTCGGGGCGGGCAGTTGATGTTCGGCGAAAAGGTCGCGGTGCAAGAACGGCAATTCGACGGCATCGGCGATCTGCTCGATCTGCACGTCGAGCCCACCGATGTCGGAGTAGCTGATGTCGGGTACTTCTTCGAGCAGCAGGTCTTCCACCTCGGGACGCGGCAGCTTCTCGAGCAACATGCTGGTTCGCGGGTCGAAGCGCATGGAGTCGCCACTGCGCAGATGCACACCGCGCAAGGCGTCGGCGAGCTCGCATATGCGTTCCTCGTCGGCGCGGCCCACCACGAGCGCGCGCACGCCGTCGTCGAGCAACTCTTTGATGGTGACCACTTCGCCGGTGATCTCGGGGCGACGCGCCTCGACCACGTTGAGGCTGTCGTTGAGCACGACCTCGGCGCCACGGGCGAGCGAGTCGTGGTCGATGTCGGGGTGCAGGTTGACGCGCATCTTGCGGCCGCTGCTGAGCACATCGACGGTTCCGTCGTCGTTCTTGCCGACGATCACCCCATAGGCCGACGGCGGTTGTGAGAGCTTGTCGACTTCGTCGCGTAGTGCGGCGATGTGCTCGCGGGCCTCGCGCAGGGTGTAGCTGAGCTTCTCGTTCTGCGAAACGGCCTGGGCGAGCTGACCCTTCGTCTCGAGGAGGCGTTCTTCGAGGGCGCGTTGGCGCTTGGGTGCGTCGGTGAGGCGGTGACGGAGGTTGGCGATCTCGTCTTCGAGGATCACCAACTGCGCCTGCGCTACCGCGAACGCGACATCGTCGTCGAGGTCGTCGGGCTGATCGCCGGTCGGACGTTCATCGGCCATACGGGCGAAGCTACACGACCTGGGTCGTCAGCGACGTGAGTCTTGACACATGCGCGCGGATGAGTGCCTGCTCACCGAGTGAGCCCTGTATGATCGGCCAGGTCTGACCCTTTCAGTTATAGGAGACAACATCACATGAAGGTCTGGATTGACCAGGATCTATGCACCGGCGACGGACTCTGCGAAGAGATCGCCCCCGATGTCTTCACACTGCTCGACGATGGCTTGGCCTACGTCGTTGAAGGCGACAAGGTTTTCGCGACCGCCAAGGGCAATGCCCAAGGCGCAGAGGGCATGGCCGAGATCCCCGATGGCCAGCTCGATGGCGTCATCGAGAGCGCTGAAGAGTGCCCCGGTGAGTGCATCTTCATCGAGCCCTAGCCAAACCCTTACATATTTCGAACGACGAGGCGGCCGCAAGGTCGCCTCGTTCCGCGTTCACACACCCTCGGCCAGACAGCCCGCAGGCACCGCGCCGGCACTCTGCCGGCATCGAGCTGGTCTGTTCGCGGGTTTGTGTGACCACACAAACGATCCGGGCGAGTTCGTGCGCTCAACACAAACGCTGCTCGGCTCGACGTCCGTAGGTCCAGACCGCGTTCAGCCCAAGAAGCGCGACACCGTGAGAAAGCCGGTGTGGGCCACCATGCGGTGGTCGGGCCGCACTGCTTGGCCCTCGACGTACCAGCCGCGGTGCAGCACCTCGATGGTGCGCGTACCGTTCCACGACTTGTTGGCCAGCACATTGCGCAACTGCGACACCTGCGTGATCGACGGGTTGTAGGCCACGAAGATGCCGCCAGGACGCAACGCCTCGAGCGCGTGCGGCACGACCTTCCACGGCTCGGGAAGATCGAGAACCACGCGATCTACGTCGCGGGCATCGATTCCCTCGTAACAGTCGCGCAGTTCGGTGTGGTAGCGCTCGAGCGCTTCGTCACCGAGGAAGCTGCGCACGTTGATTCGAGCGCGATTCAGGAAGTCTTCGCGTAACTCGTAGCCGATGATGGTTGCACCCCAGCGCAGCATGGTCATGCTGAGTGCACCAGACCCGATGCCACTCTCGAAGACGGTGACCCCCGGGCCGATGTCGGCCAACATGCAGATGGGTGCAAGGTCTTTGGGGTAGATGACCTGAGCACCACGTGGCATCTCGAGTACGAAGTCTTCGAGGGTGGGCCGTAGCGCCGTGTAGTTGGCACCCTTGGTGCTCTTCACCACCACGCCTTCGGGCTGGCCTACCAGTTCAGCATGTGTGAACAGGCCGGCGTGCGTGTGGAACTCGGCGTCCTGCACGAGTGTGATCAGGTAGCGCCGTTGCTTCGAATCGAGGAGCAACACCTTGTCGCCGTAGTCGAATGGACGATTCATTTCTTGCCCCTGCCCTTGCTGAGCACCAGTTCGACAGGAACCGGGGCATGTTGACTCGCCTTTTCTTGCAGACGACAAAAAGCGCACACGTCGCCGGTCGTTGGCGCTCCACAGCTCGCACATTGGTTCAGGCCATCGATTGCCGCCGCCGAATGGCCCACCAGAAGCGGTGCCATGTTCTCGATGAAGTTGAGGTAGAACGCCGCCTTGCTACCCGGCGATTCGGTTTCGATGACGTTGAGGGCCGACTTGTAGGCCAGGTGTTTGTTGCCGAGTGCGATGGGACACTCCTCGACCTGATAGTCGATGCCGCGCACGATGCACCATGCCGCCATCTCGCGCTCGCTGAGCCGCACGAGTGGCTTCACTTTCTTCGGGAATCCGTCGCGCGCCGGAAGCACCGGCAGTTGTCGAGCGAGGTAGTCGATGTCCCACCGCAGCGTGTTGCCGAGCAGCACCGCTGCCTCGTCGTCGAGGTTGTGGCCGGTGACCAGCACGGTGTAGCCGCCATCGAGCGCTGCCTTGTCGAACAGGTGGCGTTTGCTGAGGCCGCACGCCGAGCACGGCACACGACGGGTGGCCTTCGCCGCGGTTGGTATGTCGTAGCCGTACTCGTCGCGTAGCGAGACCTCGATGAGCTTGAGCCCCCGTTCGGCCGCAAATGCACGCGCATACTCGCCGGAGATGTCGCTGTAGTCGCCAATGCCGAGCCCTACGTACAGTCCGTCAGCCTTGTACCCGAGCTCGCTCAACAGGTCCCACACAGCCAGGCTGTCCTTGCCGCCAGACACCGCCACCAAGATGCGATCGTCCTTGGCGAGCATGTCGAAGTGCTCGATGGCTTTGGTCACCTGCCGACGGCACAATTCGATGAAGTGTTCGGCACAGAAGTTGGCGTTGTGGCGCGGCAAGTCGATGATGGCCGGCCCGCGACACGTGCGACACTTCGAACCCACCGCAACCATCAGCTGCCACCGGAGATGACAGGTCTGATCTCCACCACGTCGTCGTCGGTCAGCTCTGCGTCGCCGGGCACCAAGGTGCCGTTGCGAATGACCAAGTGCGCTTCACGGCTGAGATCGAGGCTGTCGAGCAAAGCATGCACGCGTCGAGGACCAGGAACATCGATCTCGCGTCGTGGATTGCGGAGCAGCACCTTCATCGGCACAGTGTGCCGGATGCCGCTGCGAATGAGTCGCGCGTCAGCGCGCCGCCGACCGACGTTGTTTGCGGGTGGGTGCGGCGATGGCCTCGATGCGCACGAACTGCCCGGGCTTGAGCTCCTCGATCGACAGCACTTCTTCGGAGCGACCCAACAGTTTGCGTGCAACGCGGGGAGCC
Organism: Ilumatobacteraceae bacterium; assembly: GCA_043748395.1. Classification (GTDB taxonomy): domain Bacteria; phylum Actinomycetota; class Acidimicrobiia; order Acidimicrobiales; family Ilumatobacteraceae; genus JAYTNH01. Next base: position 10,606 of record JAYTNH010000120.1, read on the forward strand.
CACAACACTGCACCGACTGCGAGCCAACCGCGTCGGCCCCCGAACACGCCTTGGTGTAGCGCGTTGCGGCGCAGCAGCGCCATCGGAGAGAACAGACTCGACGTACGGCGCGCCACGCGTCAGACCCGACGGATCTCGACCAGCGTGGTCTTCTTCTTGCCGCTGCGCTTACCGAGGAAGAAGAACAACAGCAAGATCACGACGCCGCCGACCGCAGCGATCGCCATGAGCGTTTGCTTCTTGTCGTCGACCTTGCCCTGAACGTCGTCCTGCAAGGCGCGAAACTTGGCCTCGAGGTCGTCACGTGTGATGCGTGGTTGAGCCATCAGCGCTTCTCCTTCTGCAACGATTTCTTTCCGATACGTGATGCCGCAATGCCGGCGACGACAAGGCTGAAGACCAGCGCGATGAGGTACGGCACGAGCGACATCCAGCGCCCATGGAACGTCGGTGCATACTCGGTTTGCACCAACCGCAGCACCCCGAGCACCAAGAATGCTGTTGCCAGCCCGATGAGCAGCGCTCCGGCGACGCCGAACCCAATCCAGCGGCCAGCACCCTTGAGTGGCCCGAGCGTCTCTTGACGCGCGTACTGCTTGACGAGGTCGACGACCTGAGCCACCTGACCGGCGGGTTCGGACTTCTTGTCTCGCTGGGTTTCGAGCTTCGCGTCTGACTTGGCCACGCACTAGTACTACCACGCGATCTCCCCAACGACCTACTGGCTGTCGGTAGGTTTACGACCGGAGGCGGAACTGGAGCATGGGTTCGACGTCGTCGAGCATCGCCCCGAGCGCCTCGAGCCTGGCGCTGGCCGTTGGTGCGCAGAGCAACTGGTACCCGTCGGCTGGGCCCAACGGTGCCAACGCGGCCAGTTGGTAACTGGCGAGAATGGGGTCGTCACTGAGTTCGTCGGTGCTCAGCCGCTGTGGGTCTCCGAGTTCGAGCGCCAGTGCCGATGCACGCCGCACCCGCTGGGCGATCGATCGAATCAATTCGGCGCTGCTCAGGGCATCGTTGGCATTGTCGGCGACGTCGGGCCACTCGGTCACTTCGGCGAGCGGGTAGGGAGCATCGGGTAGCCACGCATCGACGCGAATGCGGTGAGTACCGACTGCAAGAACGGCGAACTGGCCCGCCTCGAGTTCGGCGACCTTCACGATTCGTGCCGCTACCCCGACACCGAGTCGCTGGTCGCCGCCGCCGACCTCGCGGCCGCGCTCGATGAGCACCACACCGAACTCGTGTGGTTCGGTCGCCATGCAATGTCGAACCAACGCCTGGTACCTGGGCTCGAACACATGCAGCGGAAGCACTCCCCCAGGCAGCAACACGCTGCCGAGCGGGAACATCGGCATGACAACCATCAGCGCGGCGCGAGCACTTCTACGGTGGGTCCGCTCGGGTAGGCCCCGATCACCTTCGCGAACAGGTCCCAGATGGGCCGGTAGGCCACTTGCTCGGCGATTTGCGGCCCATTGAGCAGCATCGAGAACTCGATCTCGCCACCGCCTTCGAGTGACACGTATCCGCTCAGTGTCTTGACTGCCGGCTTGCCGCCGATCCCGTCGTCGTAGTTGTACAACGTGCCGGTCTTGGCGCGTAGACGACCGGCCAGCTCCGTGTCGCCGAATGCGTCAGACAGCGTGCCACCGGGTGCTCCGCCGATGGGCAGACCCACACCAATCGAGTCGCCCACCGAACCCCGAACGAGCAACGCGAGGAACGCTGCGCACGTCGCGCGGTTCTCGTCGCTCAGACCCGAGCCGTCGACCAGCACCACGCCGTCGAGCGGAATGCCCCAGGTGGTGAGGCGATCAGTGACCACCGCAAGCCCGGCTTCGCGGGTGCCCCCAGCGCCCGCGTTCAGCCCGATCTCCTTGAGCACCATCTCGGCCGTGTTGTTGTCGCTGGTGGTGAGCATCTCGGCAAGCACGGCGGGCAGCGCCTCGGACTGCACACTGGAAATCGTGACAGTGGACGGAGCCGTTCCGGACGCCGGCGCTCCCGCCACCGGTACGCCACGTTCGCGCAACAGATCGGTGAGTACTTGCGCGGCACCTTGCACCGGATCGTTCGACGACTTGTCGACCTGTTCGCGCGAGTCGTTCACGAGCAAGGCCGACACTGGGCCCCCTTCGATGAAACGTACGTCGGCTGTCCATGTGGGCGCGTACCACTCGTCGTCGTACCGCGACGCGTCGCCCACTACCCGACCGGTCACATTCGTGACTCCGGCAGCCACGACTGCTTCGGCCAGTGCCTCGATGGAGGTGACGTTGAAGGGCGGGTACTTCTGGTTCGGGCCCTTCCACCATGTGCTGCTGAGCAGCGGGTCGCCACCTCCGATGAGGTACAGGTCGCCATTCACCACTCCGTCGGTGCCGATGGTGCCAGCCACCGTGGAGGTGAAACGAAAGTCGGCACCGAGCACATCGAGAGCGACAGCGGCGGTGATGAGCTTGACGTTGCTTGCCGGGCGCAGCGATGCGGTGTCGTTCACCACGCCGACCGGCTGGCCGTCGACCGCCACCGAGAGACACGAAGTTGCATCGATCTGTGCGAGCAGCGGCTGCAGATCGGTGATGAACGAGTCGGCGTTCACCACGCGCGACAACGTCGTCGGAGCTCGCCGAACCGACAGCAGCGGCGTGTTCAGCGGATTGGGCACCGCGACCGGTGCCGACGAATCGGTGACAACGATGACACCGTCGGCGGGAGCCTTGCCATCGGCAATGCGCCACAACGCTGCGAGGCCGAGCGCCGGCACCAACGCCACAATCACGAGCGCCGGCAACGGGTTGCGTCGTGTAACCACTTAGTCGATACCGCGACGCTGCAGAAATTGTGCGTACTGCCACAGATGCCCGAGCGCCGTGACGGCGCGGTTGCCGCTGGCATAACACAGACGGCCTGTAGCCCTCACCGCCGCCGGACCGGCATTGGCAGGGTCGGCCACGGCGAGTTCGGTGGCCGTGAGGATCGGCTTGTCATACCGCACAGACAGCTCGTGTGCGGCCACAGCAAATCGTTCGTCTTGGCGCTCGTGGTACAACACGATGCGCTCGAGCCCATGGTCGGGATAGAACGCACCCTCACGCATGAGCCGCGCCTGATTGCTCTGGATGCCGAGCCCGAGGTAGATCATCGAATGCACGTCGGGGTGGGCGGCGATCAGTTCCATCACCTCGGGAATGGTCTCACGCGTCTCTCCGCCGGCACAGTCGACCGGATTGCTACGACTCCATCGTGGAGGCAACTTCTCGTCGATCTGGGCCAGCAGATCGTCGGGCAATGGCAACAAGGCGAGCCGACCGTCGCGCACGATGGCATCGCTGGTGACGACACCCCACCCACCAGCGGTGGTGAGCACCACCACGTTGGGGCCTTTCGGGAGTGGCTGCGTAGCGAACGTTGCCGCTGCCTCGAAGGCTTCCTCGACCGTTGTCGCACGGGTGACGCCCGCCTGCCGGCATGCACCGTCGAACACCTTGTCGTCGGCGGCCAACGCTCCCGTGTGGCTTGCCGCAGCCTGCGCGCCACCTTCGGTGGAACCACCTTTCACCACTACAAGCGGCTTGAGGGCAGCCACTGATGCGAACCGCTGCAGCAATGACCGGCCATCGACAATGCCTTCGACGTAGGCCAACGACACCGCTGTTGCGTCGTCGTGGGCATACCAGTCGAGGTAGTCGGCGGGGGTGACAGCAGCCGCGTTGCCGGCAGAGACGGCGCGGCTGATGCCGACACCCGTTTGACGCGCATAGTTCAAGAAGCTGCTCACGAAGTTGCCGCTCTGGCTGGCCACCGCAATGCGGCCGACTGGCGGGAACGGGGCGACGATCTGCGCACACAACCTGGCCGGTGTGCTCACCACGCCCTGGCCGTTGGGGCCCGCGAGCAAGATGCCCAGTTCGTCGGCGAGCGCCACGAGTTCGGCCTCGGCCACCCGGCCGGCCTCGCCTGCTTCGCCGTAACCGGCGCTGGTGAGGAATGCGGCCTGCACACCCTTCGCTGCGCACGCGCGTAACAGGTCGGGGTTGGCGCTGGCGGGAGTGCACACGAAAACCAGATCGATGACATCGTCGGGCAGTTCGGCGATGTCGGCGACGGTGCTGATACCGAGCACCTGTTCCCCCTGCAGGTTGGTGCCGTACACCCCGCCGGCATATCCGCTGGCCAAGATGTTGTGCAGGCTCACGAAGCCGAACTTGCCGGGGTGCGAGCTGGCACCGGCGACCAGTACCCCCTTCGGGTTGAACAGCGCCTCGAACTGCTCGTCGGTGGGGCGCTGTCGCGCCGAACTGCGGCCGGCATCGCTGGCGGCATCGCTGGTAGCACCGAGCTCGACCAGCGCATCGACCGCGACTGGCCGACCGTCGGAGCCGATGATCAGCGGGTTCACGTCGACGCTCGCAACATCGGGACGGGCCTCAGCCAACGCCGACAGGCCAGTGAGCACTGCTACGAGCTGATCGCGGTCGATCGCGGCCTCGCCGCGAAATGCTCCGAGCAGCTTCTGAGTAGCCAGCGACTCGATCATCTCGGATGCATCGGTGGCGGTGATCGGCACAGGACGGAACACCACGTCGGCCAGCGCCTCGGCGAGCACACCGCCCACACCCAACATCACGTTCGGGCCGAACTGCGGGTCGCGAACTACACCGGCAATGAGTTCGCGATTGCCGCTGATCATTGGCGCGACGAGCAACGTGACCGCGCCGTCGGCGGTAGTGGCCTTGCCCAACAGTTCGTGACCGGCGGATTCGACGGCTGCCGCGTCGGCCAGGCGTAGCTTCACCAGACCGCGTTCGGTCTTGTGGGCGATGGCGTCGCCGCACAACTTCACCACCACCGGGAATCCCAGCTCGGCTGCGGCTACTGCCGCCTCGGCGGCAGTAGCGACCTCACGCTCACCAGCGAGGGGCACACCGAATTGACGCAGCAGCGCTTTCGAGTCGGATTCGGAGAGCGTGCGAGCAGCGGTGTCCATCGGTGCCACGGTAGCCAATCGCCCGCCGTTCCGAGGGGCCGCGAGCCTCACCCTGTCGAGACGTTGCCGGTCGAGACGTTATAGGTGAGCATGCTGCGCGCCACGAGCACGTCGTCACCGGCGCGACGAACCTCGGCCTCGCAGAACACCACGCGTCGACCGCGCTTGACGATCCACCCCTCGGCAACGGCGTCGTGCTGCACCAACGGCGAGAGGAACTGGATGTGCATGTCGACGGTCGAGAACCGGGTGTCGAGCGGATACGAGCTACCTACCGCCGGCACCATCACGGTGTCGAGCAACGTGGCGATCGCTCCCCCGTGCACGATGCCTGCCGGTTGGTCGAGTTCGGGCCGGTACGGCAATCGCATGCGGCAATAGTCGACGCGTATCTCCTCGACAACGAGACCCACGAACGACGGAAAGTACGTGCGCTCCCACGCCCCGAACTTCGACCACCGTGCCGCCGCATCAGCCTGGAGCGGCGCGAACTGGTGGGCCCGATTCACGACGCCGCAACGTGGTCGTGCAGCAGGCGCGCCACATCGGTGGCAAGCTCCTGAATGACCAGGTGCCCAGCCGGCAGAACCGCCAGGCGGGCCCCCCGGATAGCACTGACCAACGCGTGACTGTGACGAATGTCGACCCACCGATCTTGTTCGCCACCGATCACCAACGTTGGCGCCACGATGGCCGAGAGCAACGCCGTGAGGTCGACGACCGCATCGAGATCGAGATGGGCAGCCGAGCCCGGCGCAATCGAGCTGCCGCCCATCGCGATGACCCCATCGAGCATCGGTTCGAGGCCGGCGATGGCATCGGCTGTGAATCCGTCGGCCACCGCATAGCGCATGAACAACTCGGGACTGACGTCTATGAGGCGCTTCCACAGATCGAACGTCAACCGCATGCGGGCGTCGGTGACCGCCCATCCACAGAGCAGTGTGGCGCTGGCCACCCGTTCGGCGTGCAACGCGGCAACACCGGCCGCCACGACCGCGCCGAGTGAGTAACCGGCGACGTGATACCGGTCGTGACCAAGATGGCGCATCACCGCATCGGCCTGATCGGCCAAGCCCTGCACTGTGAGCGGGGCCACCGGCATGGACGACTCGCCCGAGCCGGGGAAGTCGACCATCACGTACTGCAAGTGGGCAGCCGCTGGCATCGCTGCGCGAACCATGTCCCATGCAGTGCGGTTCATGGTGGTGCCGTGCAACAGCAGAACGGGAGCGCCGGCGCCCTCGACTGCGTAACCGATGACCTGATCTTCGAAGGTGAAGCTGCTCATCTGCGCGAACGTACTCGGGGTTTGGTCCGCTTCGCACTCCGCGTCGTTAAGGAACCAAGGCGGTGCGAAAGAACCCGATCACGTACTCACGGCGACGGCGTAGCGCATCGGCTCCTAACGGGTCTTCGTCGACGAGACCTCCCAGGAACGGTGCGTCGGAGAAGTAGCTCAGCAACGCCCCATAGCCGGTGAGGAGCAACTGCTCTGGATCGTTACGACGGAACACCCCTGCATCCATCTCACGCCCGAAGTAGGCGATTGCTCGATCCCAGAGCGGCCGCAGAACCCCGGCAAGGTCGATACCGAGGTGGGCGCCGCCATCGAGCGCTTCACGACGGAGCAAGCGAACGAAGTCGGGGTAGTCGGCGAAGAAGTCGAAACCGGCGCCGATGACGGTTTCGGCCTTGGCCCACCCGGTCTGCACTTCGGCCATGGCGGCTGCGACGCGAACGAACCATTCACTCAGCGCCCGCTCGAACACTTCGTGGTACAGCGCATCCTTCGACGCGAAGTGGTGCAACAAGCTTGGGCGGCGGATGCCGACACCGGCGGCGATGTCGTTCAGCGAGGTGCCGTCGTATCCGGCGTCGCCGAAACATCGAAGCGCCTCGACCAGGATGAGGTCGCGCGTCGAGAGCGCCTCCGACCCATGTTCGACCATCGTCGCAGCCTATCCACGCGCCCCACCCGACTCCGGCCGTACCGGGTGCGGCCATGACCTGGCATTCTGTAACGGTGACATCGATCTACGCGTCGCGAGTGCTCGCCCACAACGGCTGGCGCGGACCGAGTCTGGTGAGTATCCGCAACGGCGTGATCAGTGCCATCGAGCCGACCAACCGGGCAGTGCCCGATCGGGTGCTGGCACCGGGTTTCGTCGACCTGCAGGTCAACGGCATCGACGACGTCGATGTGAGCACTGCTCGCGGACCTGATTGGACTCGGCTCGACACGCTGCTACTTGCTCAGGGCGTCACGACGTGGTGCCCGACCCTGGTCACCATGGCACTCGATCGGTACGCAGCGCCACTCAGCCGCATCGCCGGTGCGATGGTTCGAACCTCGCCGTCGCGCCCGACCATCGTCGGCGCGCATCTCGAGGGCCCATTCTTGGGTGGAGCACCCGGCGCCCATCCGGTCGACCTCATCATTGGCCTCGATCTCGACTGGTTGCAGCGCCTCCCCACCCATGTCGCCGTTGTCACTCTGGGTGCCGAACAGCCACTCGCCTCCGTTGCCACACGAGCTCTGGTCGATCGCGGCGTGCTCGTGTCGGTCGGCCACTCCCGTGCCACCGAATCTCAGTTCGCCGCTGTGATCACGGCGGGAGCGCGGCTGACGACCCACCTGTTCAACGGCATGAGCGGAACCCACCACCGCGACCCTGGGGTCGCAACCTGGGCGCTCACCGACCGCCGAGTTGCGGCATCGATCATCGCCGACGGTGTACACGTTCACCCACGCACCATCGCCCTCGCCTTCGACGCGCTCGGCGCAGACCGCGCCGTGCTGGTCACCGATGCTGTTGCGTGGCGCGCCGGACGAGCCGGCCAGATCGGCCTGGCGATGACCGACGGGGCGCCACGGCTCGGCGATGGAACGCTGGCCGGTAGTGCCGTAGCAATGGATACCGCCGTGCGCATCTGTGTCGGGGCCGGCGTCGATCTGGCCGCTGCCCTCACTGCGGCGAGCACCAATCCAGCTGGGCTACTGGGCCTGAGCGACCGCGGTTGCATCGCAGTGGGCCGCCGCGCCGACGTGGTTGCGCTCACCACCCAGCTCGAGGTCGAGCAGGTGTGGGTTGCGGGCGACGCGGTGTTGCCCGACTAGCACTCCCCGCCCCTGGGCATGCTCGACCGCGCCGGTAGCCTCCCGCTCATGCACATCGTGTCCGCCCTGTTCGTCGAAAACTTCGAAATGCGTCAGGCGCCCGGTCCGTCGACACGCATCGACCTCACCGGCGCGATGTTCTCGATGGCGGCCCCCTCGTCCGTTCCCGTCACCATCGCCCCGCACCTCGTCGCGCTCATCTATTGCCCGGCCGACGAGAATGGGTCGGGAGTGTTCGAGGTCGTGTTCCGCAAGGGTGAAGGCGCCGACGACGAGCAGGTGGCGCGCAATGTGAGCCCGTTCACCGTCGATCCGGGAAAGTTCACCTACCGGCTGGTTCGGGGCGAGCTCGAGTTCGACGAATACGGCCAGATCTTCGCCCATTGCCGCGTCGGGCAAGGGCCCTGGCACCTCGTTCCGTTCACGCTGTTGCCCCCAACTGCCTGACGCACTCGCGCCCGGCTGCCACGCGGGTACAGTCGGCTGCGTGACCTTCGAGCTCAGCTCCACCCACGATCAGCAGGCAATCTCACTCATCCGCGGGTTTGCGATGGATGCTCCGCTGTATGCCAAAAGTGGCCACCAGGGCACCGCCATGGCGCTGGCCCCGCTCGCCCACGTTCTGTACAGCCGGGTGATGCAGCACGACCCCACCGATCCCCATTGGCCCGACCGCGACCGGTTCATCCTGTCCAACGGCCACGCCTCGATCCTGCAGTACTCGCTGTTGTTCCTCTGCGGGTACGGCCTCGAACTCGATGACATCAAGGCCTTCCGCCAATGGGAGTCGCTCACCCCCGGCCACCCCGAAGTCGGCCACACCACTGGGGTCGAGGTCACCACCGGCCCCCTCGGCCAAGGCTTCGCGAATGCCGTCGGCATGGCTCTCGCCGAGCGCCGTTTGGGCGCGGCGTACGGCACCGACGTGATGCATCACACTACGTTCGTGCTTGCCGGCGACGGATGTTTCATGGAGGGCGTCAGCCACGAGGCCGCTTCGCTCGCCGGCCATTTAGGCCTGGGCAGTCTGGTGTGCGTCTACGACGACAACCACATCACCATCGACGGCGATACGGCTCTTGCCTACAGCGACAACGTGCCCGAACGCTTCGCGGCGTATGGGTGGCACGTCGAGCAATTGGGTGAGATCGCCGACGACCTCGATGCGCTCGAAGCCGCCCTGCGCCGCGCAGTCGCGGTCACCGACCGGCCCAGCCTGCTCGTGCTGCGCTCGCACATCGCGACACCCAGCCCCGACCTCACCGACCACCACGAGGCGCACGGCAATCCGTTCACCGCCGAACAGGTGGCACGCACCAAGGCAGTGATGGGCATCCCTGACGAGCCCTACTGGGCACCCGACGAGCTCGTCCACGCCTACCGCTCACATTGCAGTGAGCGGGGTCGCGCAGCACGCAACCAGTGGACCGAACGGTTCGAGTCGGCCGCGATCGATCGGCGGGCTTGGGATGCGGCTTGGGCAGGCACCGGCGTCGAAGGCTGGAAGGCCGACCTCCCCACATTCGCACTCGGCGAAAAGATCGCCACCCGCGTCGCCATCGAGAAGGCCTTCAATGCGTCGCTCGACTCTGTACCCGGCTTGGTAGCAGGTGCCGCCGACCTCACCGGTAACACCGGCACCAAGTTGGCCGGCCAGCTGCCACAATCGGCTGCGCAGCGCGATGGCCGCCAGGTGTACTTCGGAGTTCGCGAGCACGCGATGGGCTCGATCATGGTGGGTATGGCCCTGCACGGGGGTGTGCTGCCTGCTGGCGGAACGTTCTTCGTCTTCCTCGACTACATGCGGCCGCCGGTGCGTTTGGCCACGATCAGTCACGCCAAGGTGGTGTTCGTGTTCACCCACGACTCGGTCGGTGTCGGAGAAGACGGCCCGACCCACCAGCCCGTCGAGCACTTGGCAACCTTGCGTGCCATCCCCGGCCTGCAGGTCATCCGGCCAGCCGATGCCAACGAAACGGTGGCCGCGTGGGTGGCTGCGGTCGAACACGATGGCCCGACTGCGCTGGTCCTCAGCCGCCAGGCCATCACGGTGTGCACCGACGGTTCTGCGGTGGCCACGGGGGCCGCTGTCGTCCGCTCCACCGCATCGCCCCGAATCATCCTCGTGGGCACCGGCAGCGAGGTCGAGGTATGTGTGGCCGCTGCCGACCTGTTGGCCCAATCGGGCGTGGCCGCCAATGTGGTGAGCCTTCCCTCGTGGGACCGCTTCGCAGCGCAGTCCGCAACCTTTCGGTCCTCGGTCTTCCCTGATGACGTGCCCGTGTTGTCGGTCGAGGCCGGCGTCACGTTCGGTTGGGAACGCTACGCCGATGCATCGGTGGGCATCGATCGATTTGGTGCCAGCGCGCCCGGTGCGCTGGTGCTCGAACGCCTCGGCATCAGCCCAGCAAATGTCGCTGCACGTGCAGTCGAACTCGTCGAGAAGGGATGAACATGGATCGCCTCAAGCACCTCTACCACGAACAGGGTCAGAGCCCTTGGCTCGACAACCTCAAGCGCAGCTACCTCACGTCGGGCAAGCTCGATGACCTGATCGAGCGCGGCATTCGTGGTCTCACCAGCAACCCCACCATCTTCCAGAAAGCCATCCAGGGCTCGCCCGATTACGACGAACAGTTCAGCAGCCTGGTCAAGCAGAACAACCCGATCATCGACGATTACTGGTCGATGGTGCTCGCCGACATCCACGGAGCCCTCCAGGCATTCGACGAGACCTACCACGAGAGCTTCGGTGGCGACGGATACGTCAGCGTCGAGGTCGATCCCGGTCTCGCCCACGACGGACCCGGAACCACCACCGCGGCGCGCGAGCTACACGAACGCATCGACCGCCCGAACATCATGGTCAAGATCCCGGGCACCGAGGAGGGCTTGCCAGCCATCCGACAGATGATCGCCGAGGGTCGCAACATCAACGTCACGTTGATCTTTAGTCTCGATCGCTACCAGCAGGTCATGGATGCCTACATCGACGGACTCGAGTTGTACACCCAACACATCGACGCCGACCTGTCACGGGTGGCCAGCGTGGCCAGCTTCTTCATCAGCCGCGTCGACACCGAGATCGATGCCCGGCTCAATGCCATCGGCTCGCCCGACGCTCTCGCCCTGCGAGGCAAGGGTGCCGTCGCCCAAGGCAAGCTTGCCTACCAGGCATTCTTGCGCACGTTCAGCGGGCCACGCTGGCAGGCGCTGGCCGATCTCGGGGCGGTTCCCCAACGGCCCTTGTGGGCCAGCACATCCACCAAGAACCCCGACTATCCCGACACCTTGTACGTCGACGAACTCATCGGGCCGCACACGGTGAACACACTTCCCGATGCCACCATCGAGGCCTTTGCCGATCACGGCCACCTTGCACGGCGCATCGACGTCGACGTCGATCAGGCAGAGGAGGCATGGACCGGCCTCACCACAGTGGGCGTCGACCTCGACGATGTCGCCACGAAACTCGAACGCGACGGCGTCAGCAGCTTTCAGGCCAGCTTCGACGAATTGCTCGCGGCGCTCGAGGCGAAAGCCGCCGAGCTTCGGGGATGATCGCCAACCACCTCTGAGTCATGACGTAGAACGGACAAGTTGTTTCGATGGCGTGTCGTAGAGTGCCCTCGTGACGGCAGCCGAAGGCGAATCCGCGGCCTGCGCTCCAACGCCCTCCGATCCAATCGCCGCTGCACTGGTGGCGCTCTTGGCCGCACTGGCACCGCAGCACGACGCCCGACTCGCTGAACAACTCATCGAGTCGGCCGCGAGTCTCATCAGCGACCAACCAGCCACGCTCGATCTGAAGATCGCATCCGCCGCCCTCGAGGAGATGCGTCAGGCATTTCTCGTGTTCGCTCCGTGGCGCGATCAGCCAAAGGTCACCATCTTCGGCTCGGCGCGCACCCAGCCGAATGACCCGCTCTACGCGCAAGCGCGCGACGTGGCAGCACGACTCGCAGCCGAGGGATGGATGGTGGTCACGGGTGCCGGACCCGGCATCATGCGCGCTGGCATGGAAGGCGCCGGACGCGATCACTCGATCGGAGTATCAATCCGCCTGCCGTTCGAGCAAGGCGCGAACCCGATCATCGCCGGCGACGAGAAGTACGTGAGCATGAAGTACTTCTTCACACGCAAGCTCATGCTCATCAAAGAGAGCCGCGGCTTCGTATGCCTCCCTGGAGGGTTCGGAACACTCGACGAAACGTTCGAGTTGCTCACGCTCACGCAAACCGGCAAAGGGCTGCCGGTGCCGATCGTGTTCCTCGACACCCCGGGCGACCCCTATTGGGAACGGGTGCACGAGTTCGTGCTCGACCAATTGGTCAAGCGCGGACTGGTCGCACAGCCCGACACCAACCTCTACTTCATCACCGACGACTGCGACGCCGCCGTCGACGAAGTGCTGCGCTTCTACCGCAACTACGACTCACTGCGATATGTCGGCGAACAACTCGTCCTCAGAGTGAAGCAGGCTCCGTCTCCTGATCAGTTGACCCAACTCAACGATCGGTTCGGACACCTGTGTTCGTCGGGAAGCATCACAGTCGTCGAACCGTTCGGGGTGGAGCGTCGAGAAGACGATCGGCTCACGATGCAGCGAGTGTCGTTCGCGTTCGCCAAGCACGGGTACGGTGATCTCAGGGCGTTGATTAACATGCTCAACGCGTTCGCTACCGAGTCGCTGGAGGACTGACGTGCATATCGACCAACTGTGGCGCTACCCCGTGAAGTCGATGATCGGCCAGACAGCCGACTCGGTCGACCTCACCCCGACCGGCGTGGTGGGCGATCGAACCTGGGCCGTGCGCGACGAGGTGCGCGGCGGTATTCGGGGCGCGAAGAAGATCGGCCAACTCATGCAGTTCACGGCTCGGTACTCGAGTCGGCTCGGCGGCGACGTCGAGATCACGTCTCCCGACGGTTCAACGATCACCAGCAGCGACCCCGACGCGAACGCGCGACTATCAGAGGCACTCGACCACCACGTCACCCTGTGGCCGTTGCAGCCCCCTACTGACCTCGACCACTACCGGCGCGGCGCCCCCGACACCGATGACTTCATGGCCGAGCTGAACGGAATCTTCGGGCGCGAAGACGGCGAGCCGCTGCCCGATCTCAGTGTCTTTCCACCCGAGATCATGGAGTTCGAGTCGCCGCCAGGCACCTATCTCGATGCCTTCCCGCTCATGCTCATGACAACATCTGCTCTACGGTCGCTGCAGCTCGCCTTGCCCGAATCGACCATCGACACACGCCGGTTCCGCCCCAGCCTGGTCGTCGACACCGGCGATCTGCCTGGTCACCCAGAGTTCGACTGGGTGGGCCGATCGGTCTCCGTCGGTGACGTCGAGCTCGAGATCATCACAGGGTGCCCACGCTGCGTCATGGTGACCCGCGAGATCGCCAACGACGTACCCGTCGATCGCAGCCTGCTGCGTCACATCGTGAAAGATCTCGGGCAAAACGTCGGCGTCTACGCCCGCGCGAGATCGGCCGGAAGCATCTCGGTCGGCGACGGTGTCGTTGTGAGCTGAACCACGTTTTCGGCGATTCGACTGCTAGTCCGAGTCGAACGCATCGGGAGGTCGAAGGAGCCGGATCGCTTTTTCGACTGCGCGCCGAGCCTGCGTGAGACGCTTGTCGTCGACCGGCCGATCGGCACGTTCGGCCGCCGCCTCGCGGAGCTGATCGAACGCGATCTGGTCGAGTTCTTCGACGATCGCCTCGAGCCGGTGGGCGAGGTGGTCGTACGCGCCGCTCATCGCAACGCTTCGGCGAGCAAATCGATGGGATGTCGGGTGGCGGCACCGGCAACCGCGAGATGCATCGCACATCCGGGGTTAGCGCTGGCCACCACTCCCCCGCCTGCTCGCTCGATGGCGGCAAGTTTACGGGCACGAATGTCGCCGGCCAGTTCGGGTTGCAGCGCCGAGTAGGCACCCCCAGCGCCGCAGCAGAGCCCGTCGTCATCAAGTTCCACCACATCTCCGATGGTAGCCATGAGGGTTCGGACCGATGCGTGCGTTCGCTGGACGTGACGGAGATGGCATGGGTCTTGCACGATGATGGGCCCGGTTCGATGAACGGCAGGAAGCCGATCGAGGTGCGCTGCCACGAACTCGTTCACGTCGACGACGCGTGCGCTGAACGCGTGAGCCTCGGCAGAGCCGAGCAGGTGGCCGTACTCCTTCATTGCTGCGCCGCAACCGGCCGAGTTCACCACGATTGCTGCATCACCCGGCATCGATCGCAGAACGCGCGTCGCCAGCGCTCGCGAGGCATCGGTAAGTCCGGCGTGCGTGTGTAGCGCTCCGCAGCATGCTGCGCCTCTGTTCGGGACTTGCCAGCTGAAACCCATCGAGTGCAGCACCTTCGTGGTGTTGTGGTGGGTGTCGCGCATCCATGCGTCCATCACACAGCCCGTGAACAACCACACGTCGGTGCCGGTGCTCACCACGCTCGCTCGACGACGCAGCGCGAGTCGGGGAAGCCCGAAGCGCTTGGGGATGAGCCGTGCACGCTGCGCCAGCGCAAGAAGTGTCGAACCCGCAAGGAGAAGCCGATGATGCCCGAGCACCCCGAACCCGAGCCGCTGCCAGCGCGGCGTGATGCGATGGCTGCGGGCAAGCGCGGTGCGAGTGCCTTCCATCAAGTGTCCGAACGGCACCCCCGACGGACACGCTGGCTCGCATCCGCGACATTGCACGCAGGTCTCGATGAAGTGCACGAACTCGTCATCGGCCTCGGTGCCATCAATGTGCACCGAACGCATGGCGGCGATGCGACCACGGGGCGACAGCGCTTCCTCACCCGTCACCCGAAACGTCGGGCAGTGCGGCAGGCACAACCCACACGCCACACACGATGCGAGTTCGTCGTCGTCTAGGTGCAGGTCCACGGCCTTCTCACGGTAGCGGTGCGCACTGCCTCACGGCGCCACCCGCGGCGATCAGCCCACCGTGCCAGTACCCTCGCCCGGTGCCCGAAGGCCACACCATCGCCAGAATTGCTCGCGACCACACCAAGTTGCTGGTGGGCCGACGCGTCACGGTGTCGTCACCACAAGGCAGATTCGCCGCCGGCGCTGCACTCACCGACGGAGCCGTCCTCGAGTCGATCGAGAGCTACGGTAAGCACCTGTTCTACCGATGGTCGACGGGGTTGGTGGGCCACGTTCATCTGGGACTCTTCGGCAAGTTCAAGGTCGACATCGGGGAGGCAGCTCCAGCGCCGATCGGCGAGATTCGCATGCGGTTGGCAGTGAACGGCGCGACTGTTGACCTTGCCGGGCCGACGGTGTGTGCGCTCATCACCGAAGCCGATCGCGACGCGATCGTGGCCAGGCTGGGCCCCGACCCACTTCGTCGCGATGCCAAGCCCGAGCAGGCGATCAAACGCATCATCGCCAGCCACCAACCCATCGGTGCGTTGTTACTCGACCAGCGAGTGCTGTGCGGGGTGGGCAACGTGTACCGAGCCGAAGCCCTTTTCGTGTGCGGCATCAATCCGGCCAGACCAGGCGATCACTGCTCGACGGATGACCTACTGCAGTTGTGGAGCACCGTGCGCGCCATGCTGCGCAAAGGCGTCAACGATGATCGCATCATCACCATCGACCGGCGACTCCACCGCGTTCCAACAACGGCACGTCGCCGTGGAGAGAACACGTACGTGTACCACCGCGACGTGTGTCTGCGCTGCTCCGCCAGCATCCTCACAGTCGAACTGGGCGGCCGGCCGTGCTACTACTGCCCGGTGTGTCAGCCGCGTTGAGGCGACCTACCGACCGGCGCCGTGCCACCGTTCAGTGCCCAGACGCACACCAGGATTGAGGCGCCGTACTGGGTCGAACTGCAACTTGATGCGCTCTTCGAGTGCCGTCAACGAGGGGTCACGACTCGATCGAGTGGTTGGTTGGGCAGACCGCCAGTGCACCACGCCGACACCGACCTCGGCAACGAAACCGCCCGTGAGGTGCTCGATAGTCGCTGGAGCAACGCTGGTTCGTCCGCCCACCGGTAGCACGGGCGGCTCATCGGCGACGTCGAGGTGAGCTGTTGCCGCTTGCGCCGCAACGTCGGCGCGATGGCCCTCGAGCAACGCCCAAACGCGCTCACCGTCCCACAGCACAGCGACCGGTCGATAGAGCGCGGCAAATACCGTGAACGGTTCCGCAGCGGTCGTGGTGTACCACTGCGAGCATTGCGGCAGCGGCCGGGTGCGTACGATCACCTCCCCCAAGAAACCGAGCGTGCCGCGCGACCCGACCAACAGCCGACAGAGATCGAAGCCGCTCACGTTCTTCACCGTCGGGCCACCGGCCTTCACAACCTCGCCGGCGGCCGAGACATAACGGGCCTGCAACAGCACGTCGCGCACCGGTCCGTAGCCGAGCCGCCGTACGTCGCTGAGGCCGACCGCGAAGGCCCCGCCAATGGTGCCACCCTGCGGCAACGCAACGCACTGGCCCACCTCACGCAGCGCAGCGTCGAGGTCGACCACCGGCGTGCCGGCGCCGCAGCACGCCGTCATCTCGTCGGCCTGCACCCACTCGATGCCACTCGGAGCGCGCACCGACCGCACGTCGGGTACACCACCGCCACGAGTGCCCTGCCCGACGATGGTGACGGCGTCTTGCGAACCAACCGCCGCAGCGAAATCGTTCAGATCCATGCGCCCTCGGGCACGTGCTGCACATCGCCGCATGCCGCTGGCGAGGGCAGCACCTTCCACGGATTGGCCAGCCCGACCGGGTCGAAGGCGCGCCGCATCGCGGCCTGCGCTGCCAGGTCGGCAGGAGCGAACATCAGCGGCATCAGATCGCGCTTCTCGAGGCCGATGCCATGCTCGCCGCTGAGCACTCCCCCAGCCGCGACCGACACCCGCACGATCTCGTCGCCCGCGGCGTGAACTCGTTCCATCACGCCTGGCTCGCGCTTGTCGAAAACCAGCAGCGGGTGCAGGTTTCCGTCCCCGGCATGGAACACGTTCATCACCATCAGGCCGTACTTCTCGGTGATCGCGTACACCTCGCGCAGCACCTCGGGAAGCCTGCGGCGAGGCACGACCGTGTCGTGCAGGTAGTAGTTCGGCTTGATCCGTGCGATCGCCCCGAATGCTGTCTTGCGGCCCTTCCACAGCAGGGCACGTTCGGCTTCATCCTGCGCAATGCGCACCGTGCGTGCCCCGTGTTCGCGACCGATCTGTACGATCCGTTCCACATCGCGCTCGAGTCCGAACGGCAGCCCGGCGACCTCGACGAGCAGAATGGCGGCTGCGTCGACCGGTAGTCCAGCGTGGATGTACTGCTCGACCGCGATGGTGCAGAGTTGATCCATCATCTCCAGTGCGGCTGGCACCATGCCGGCAGCGATGATCGCACTCACCGTCAGGGCACCGGCATCGACAGTGTCGAAGTCCATCAGCATGGTGCGCACCGCGGGAGCATCTTGGGTGAGACGAACACAGATCTTGGTGGCAATGCCGAACATGCCTTCACTGCCCACGAATGCACCGCGCAGGTCGTAGCCGTGGGGCTCTGGGTCCTCCCCGCCCAGCATGACAACCGAGCCGTCGGGCAACACCACCTCGATCGCCACGACATGTGCTGCGGTGACGCCGTCGGCCAGGCAGTGCGGCCCACCCGAGTTGTTGGCGACGTTGCCGCCGATCGAACAGCTCTGCTGACTGCTGGGGTCGGGTGCGAAGTGCAGACCGTGCCGTGCCACCGCACGCGTGAGGTCGAGGTTGAGCACTCCGGGCTCGACCCAAGCCTGACGGTTCACCGTGTCGACCGAGAGCACCCTGTTCATCTTGGTGGTGACGATCACCACCGCGTGGTCAAGCGGCGTGGCACCACCGGCAAGCCCGGTGCCAGCGCCTCTGGCGACGAACGGCACGCCGTGTGCCACCGCCGCCCTTACGCACGCCTGCACCTCGGCTGTAGTGGTCGGAAAACACACCACCCCCGCCGCTCCCTCGATGTTCGAGGCGTCGCGCTTGTAGAGGCCGAGTTCAGCCGCCCCATGGCGCACGTGACGAGCCCCGATCGCCGACTCGAGATCGGCGACGAGCGCCGCCGTCATGTGCGACGGCGGCGACGCGTTGCGCTGTGGTCGCGCACCTGACGGAGCACAACCACTTTGCCGGGCTCTACCAGGGTGCCATCGACCAACACTGCGTCGCCTTCTTCGAGGTTGTCAGCAAGCGACTCCGCGGTACCGTCGAGCCGTGCCCGCAATTCGGACTCGCGAGCGCGCATGGCCCGCTTGCCCTCGCTGATGGCGTCACGTATCCGTTGCGATGCGGCACGCGCCATCTTTGTAGGCGCCAGATCGGCCGCCTTCTCCTTCACCTTCTTCTTGGCGATGCCGGCACCCGTGATGCCGGCGATTGCACCGCCTACGAACCATGTGAGGCGCTTGATCATCTCGACTTGGTCTCCTTGCGACGAAGGCGCCGTACCGCCCGTGAGGTGCCGGCCGCAAGTGCTGCGGTCTTGATCACTGGTGTACTGAGTGCGGCACGAGCGACTCGACCGCCACCCGAGACTGCGCCGCTGATTGCTTCTGCAGAGCCCAGCACCCGGTCGAAGCGATCGAGATCGTCGCGAGCGGCGGCCATGGTGGCCTTGGCATCGTCGGTCGACGCTCGAAGCTCGAGCAGCAACGGTCGGGTCTCGGCGCGCAACGACTCGACCTCGGCGCGCACCGCCGCGAGGCTGTCGAGCACCTTCAGCAGTACTACGACCAGCGCAGTGAACGCGAGCGAGCAGAGCACTGCAGCAACGATTACGACGAGATCTCTCGCGCTCATAGCTTGCGTTCCTCCATTCGTCGGGCGACGTCGGCCTCGCGACCGTGTTGGCTGGGCTCGTAGTACACCTTGTCGGACTGTGCGGCGGGCAGGTAGTGCTGGTCGACCCGACCATCCGGTGCATCATGAGGGTACTCGTATCCGACACCGTGCCCCAGGGATTGGGCTCCCTGGTAGTGCGCATCACGCAGGTGCGCCGGTACCTCACCGATGGCGCCGTCGCGCACGTCGCTGCGCGCATTCCAGATCGCGAGTGCTGCCCGATTGCTCTTCGGTGCTGTGGCCAGGTAGATCGCTGCTTGGCTCAAGTTCAGTTGTGCCTCCGGCAGGCCCACGTGTTCGAGGGCCTGCGCAGCGGCGACGGCAACCACCAGCGCCTGCGAATCGGCCAGCCCGATGTCCTCACTCGCGAAGATCACCATGCGACGCACGATGAACCGAGCGTCTTCTCCGGCTTCGAGCATGCGTGCCAGGTAGTACACAGCGGCTTGCGGATCGCTGCCGCGCATGCTCTTGATGAACGCGCTCACCACGTCGTAGTGATCGTCACGGCCGTACCGCAGGGCCGATGTGCCCAGCGCCGACTCGACATGTTGCAGGTCGACTTCGGCCGTGCCGGCGAGGGCGCACGCAACTTCAAGCGCGGTGAGCACCTGACGACCGTCTCCGCCCGATCGATCGGCGAGCAACTGCCGAGCTTCGTCGGTCGCCGTCATTCCCTCGGCCTCGAGGCCGCGCCCGATGAGCACTTCGATCGCGGTTCGGTCGAGCGGCTCGAGCCGGAACAGCGTGCTGCGGCTCCGCAGTGGCGGGTTCACCTCGAAGAACGGATTCTCGGTTGTCGCCCCAATGAGGGTAAGCGTTCCGTCCTCGACAGCGGGCAACAAGGCGTCTTGTTGGGCCTTCGAGAATCGGTGGATCTCGTCGAGGAACAAGATGGTGCCCCGACTGTGCTCGCCGAGTCG
This sequence comes from Ilumatobacteraceae bacterium, assembly GCA_043748395.1. GTDB lineage: Bacteria > Actinomycetota > Acidimicrobiia > Acidimicrobiales > Ilumatobacteraceae > JAYTNH01. The sequence continues at coordinate 30,509 of JAYTNH010000120.1, forward strand.
CTGGCGGGCGCGTTCGATCACCTCACGCACGTCCTTCACGCCTGCGGTCACCGCACTCATCTGTTCGAAGGCGCGCTTGGTCGTGCCGGCCACCGCAAGGGCGAGCGTGGTCTTGCCTGTGCCGGGTGGCCCCCAGAAGATCGCGCTGGTCAATCGATCCTGCTCGACGAGTCGCCGCAACGGCTTGCCCGGCCCAACGAGATGGTCCTGCCCCACCACGTCGTCGATCGACCGCGGTCGCAGACGTGCAGCCAACGGCGCGTGCGATCGGAGGTGTTGTTCGGCCGCCGAACTGAACAAGTCGCTCACAGCGTGCCGAGTACACGCGTGTACGCGGCCCGTCGCCACTCGAGCACGTGCTCCAGCATCCACGGCACCGTAACCCATTGCCACGCGACGAATTCCGAGCCGTCCGGGCAAGGCTCGATGTCGGGCGACACGGCGTCGAAGATGAACCAGCGCTGCACCTGGCCAAGTCGGCGGCCGTCGCGGCCATGATCGCGCCGCACTTCCGGCGGCCACTGGTACGCGACCCATTCGGGGAACTCGACGCGGGCGATCACATCCGCGGCGGTGAGCCCAGTCTCCTCTTCGAGTTCACGCCAAGCACCTTCAATCGGCTCCTCCCCAGCATCGAGCCCACCCTGGGGAAACTGCCAGCTTCCGGGAGCATCGGAACGCTCGAATACCATGACCCGGCGGAGGTCGGGGTGCCGCACGATGATCACCACCCCGGCCCGAAAATGCTGTCCACCCACGTCCGCCACCGTACCGCCCCGTCACCCCACCCGCGTTTGCCGCCACGTTTGCCGCCCGCCCGCC
>JAYTNH010000121.1:0-4349 GCA_043748395.1 Ilumatobacteraceae bacterium
GTCGCTCAGGTCGCCACCCGACTCCTTGAAGCCGATGACGCTGCCGGCGAGCGCAACCGCGGCACCGATGAGGCTGAGGTACGACCCGATGCCGCGACCGATGTCGGAGACACCGCTGTAGCTCGGATTGATGACGTAGATGGCCACGAGCAGCGTGGACAAACCGGTTGCTGCGATCATGATGAGCGGCCACGGCAGTGAACCCGCTTTCATGACGCCACCGGCTAGGAGCAGTGCAATGACACCGACTGCCACGGTGAGCAGCCACGGCACCGTGCCGCGGAAGAAGAACTCGGATCCGGAGAAGTTGAAGTCGCCGGCACCCGGAATATCTGTCCAGTTGAGGAAGTACCCGATCAAGATGGCGGCTGCTCCACCGACCTTCAACCAATCCGATGTTTTGAACTTACTGAAATCCATTGATGCCTCCTGAAGGGTTCGAGCAGGTGTCGCTCTCCTTCGCGAACCGTACACCTTGTCAAGCTGGCGGCTGCGCATAGTCACCCGTCGCGTACTGTGCCGAGCATGCCCACAGCGCTCCTTTCCGTGTACGACAAGTCCGGCGTTGCCGAACTCGCAGCGGGTCTGCATCGTCTCGGATGGCGGCTCGTGTCCAGCGGGGGCACGGCAACGGCTATCGCCGCGGCGGGTGTACCAGTCACCGATCTGGCCGAGCTCACCGGCTTGCCGGCGATTCTGGATCACCGCGTGGTGACGTTGCATCCCAAGGTGCACGGAGGCCTGCTCGCCGATCCCACCAACCCCGCACACCAGGCCGACATGGCCGCGCATGGCATCGAACCCATCGACCTGGCGGTCGTGAACCTCTACCCGTTCGCTTCGAAGCCGGGCATCGAACTGATCGACATCGGTGGTCCTGCGATGGTGCGTGCCTCGGCCAAGAACCATGCGCACGTCGCCGTGGTGGTGAGTCCCACCGATTACCAGCCCGTCCTCGACGAGTTGGCGACCGCCGGATCGCTCAGCGCGGCCACGCGGCGCCGACTCGCTCGCGACGCCTTCGCTCACACGGCCGCCTACGACGCGCAGATCGTCACCTGGTTCGACCAGTCATCCGACGCGCCCGAGGCACTCCCACCATCGATCCACCTCGCGCTCACCCGACAGCAATCGCTCCGATACGGCGAGAACCCTCACCAACAAGGGGCTCGTTACCTTGCGGCGGGGCGCCACAGTTGGTGGGACGACGCGGTGCAGCATGGGGGCAAGGAGCTCAGCTACCTCAACCTCTACGACACCGAGGCGGCCTGGCGAATGGTCAACAGGTTCGACCATCCGGCCTGCGTGATCGTGAAGCATGCGAACCCGTGCGGTGTGGCCGTCGGTGACAACATCGCCGAGGCGTATGCCAAGGCCAACGCGTGCGATCCGGTGAGCGCGTTCGGTGGCATCGTCGCGCTCAACCGTGCGGTGCCGGCCGCTCTGGCCGAGGCGCTCGGCCAAGTGTTCACCGAGGTGATCATCGCTCCGGGGTTCGATGTCGATGCGCTCGCAGTCCTCGCTGCGAAGAAGAACCTGCGAGTGCTGGCGGCCGAGCCGCCGCCGGCACCGGTGCTCGACCTTCGCTCGATCGACGGTGGGCTGCTCGTGCAGCAGGCCGACGTGGTGAACCTCGACCGCAGCACATGGCGAATCGTCACAGACGCTTCGCCAACCGGTGAGCAGTGGGCCGACCTCACCTTCGCCTGGCAGGTGTGCGCGGCGGTCAGCAGCAACGCCATCGTCTACGCGAAAGATCGGCAGGCGTTCGGCATCGGCGCCGGCCAGCAGAACCGCCTGGATAGTGCCCGCATCGCCGCCGACCGGTCAGCCGGACGGGCAATCGGTGGCGTGTGCGCCAGCGATGCGTTCTTTCCATTCCGTGATGGACTCGATGCAGCCGCGGTGGCCGGCATCAGAGCTGTCATTCAGCCTGGCGGAAGTGTGCGCGACGACGAGGTGATCGCGGCGGCCAACGAACACGGCATCGCCATGGTGTTCACAGGCGAACGCCACTTTCGCCACTGAGGCGTGTTCATCGGCGCCAGAAGGCGAGCCTTCGCCACCACCGGTGCTTGGCGACCTTGGCGACCATCGCCGAACTAGGGATTGCGAACGGGATCGATGTGGTCACACCGAGCGGGTCGATCTGTTCGGCGTCGCCGGTGCACACGCGTGGCGTCCACGCCTCGCCGTCCCAGTACCGCTCCGCGAAACGCCCGTACGGGTCGGGTCGCCAGCCTGGCTCGAGTTCCATTGTCGCCCTCTTCGTCCGCTCACCGGTTTGGCCTGCCCGTAACCAGCCAAGCTTGTCACGTGGACGTTGATAACGTAACCCCTCGTTATGGCTCGTATCGCTGACCTTCTCGCCGCAGGGCACACCTACTCGTTCGAGTTCTCTCCGCCCAAGACCGATGGTGCGCAGCTTTCTTTGGGCCGCACAATCGCCGAACTCGAGCCGCTCGGTCCCAGCTTCGTCAGCGTCACCTATGGCGCAGGCGGTAGCACCCGTGGTCGTACCCAGCAGGTGGTTACGTGGATCCGTAAGGAAACGCAGATCACGCCAATGGCTCACATCACGTGTCAGAGCCATGTTCGTGACGACATCCGCAGCCTGCTGCACGAGTATCGTGAGGCAGGCATCGAGAACATTCTGGCGCTCGGTGGTGACCCGCCCCTCGACTCAGCTGATGTGAAGCCGAGCGACTACACGCACGCCATCGAACTGATCGACGAGCTCGATACCTACAACCACTTCTCCATTGGTGTCGCTGCACACCCCGAGGTGCATCCGCGGTCGCCCGATCGGGCTACCGATCGCCGTCATTTGGTGGCCAAGCTTCAACGTGCCGACTTCGCGATCACGCAGTTCTTCTTCGAGCCCGAGCACTACGTGCGACTGGTGAACGAACTCGCCGATCTCGACATGCACAAGCCGGTAGTGCCCGGCATTATGCCCATCACCAACCTCAAGCAAGTGCGAGTGATGGCCGAGCTCAGCGGCGCGGCCGTGCCTGGGTGGCTGGTCGAGGGGCTCGAACGCGCCGGAGACGACGCCGAGGAAGTGCGCAAGGTGGGAGTAGCGGCCGCCACCGAACTGTGTGCGGCCCTGCTCGACGCCGGAGCTCCCGGCTTGCACTTCTACACGCTCAACCGCAGCACAGCGACGCGCGAGATCTATGCAAGCCTCGGGTTGCCCGCCGCGCATCGGTAGGCCCTAACGTGCAGTCATGCACGCATACGACAAGATCTACATCAACGGCGCATGGGTCGCCTCCGCAGGCACTGGCACGCTCAGCGTCAACGACTCGGCGACCGAAGAGGTCATCGCCACCATCCCCGATGGAACCGCCGCCGATGTCGACGCCGCCGTCGCCGCCGCGAAGGCTGCGTTCCCCGCCTGGAGCGCACTCTCGAAAGAGGAGCGCGCCGGCTACCTCATGAAGATTCATGCCGGTCTCGAGGCACGCACCGACGAGCTCGCCCAGACCATCGCCAAGGAGGTCGGCATGCCGCTCATGCTCAGCAACCTCATCCAGGTGGGCCTGCCCAAGGCCAACTTCGCCGTCGCCGCCCAACTCCTCGGTAGCTACGAGTTCGAAACCCAGATCGGCAACTCGCTGGTGGTGCGTGAGCCGTTCGGTGTGGTCGGCTCGATCACACCCTGGAACTACCCGCTGCACCAGATCGCTCTCAAGGTTGCACCTGCGCTCGCTGCCGGTAACACCGTGGTCGTCAAGCCCAGTGAGGTGGCTCCCATCAATGCGTTCATCCTGGCCGAGATCGTGCACGAAGCCGGCCTGCCGGCGGGCGTGTTCAACCTGGTCACCGGTGTTGGGCCGGTCGTCGGCGAGGCCATCGCGGCTCACCCCGACGTCGATCTGGTGAGCTTCACCGGCAGCACGCGCGCTGGTAAGCGGGTGGCCGAGGTCGCCAGCCAGACAGTGAAGAAGGTGAGCCTCGAACTCGGCGGCAAGAGCCCCAACGTCATCCTCGACGACGCCGACTTCGCGAAGGCCATCGCCGACGGTGTGGGCAAGTGCTTCCTCAACTCGGGCCAAACGTGTACGGCGCTCACCCGCATGATCGTGCCTCGCAGCCGTCTGGCCGAGGCCGAGCAGATCGCCGCCGCTACCGCTGCAGCGTTCACCCCGGGCAATCCGTTCGAGAAGACCTCGCGCATCGGGCCACTCGTGTCGGCCACCCAGCGCGATCGTGTGAAGGGCTTCATCCAGACTGGCATCGACGAAGGCGCGACGCTGCTGGTCGGCGGTCCCGACACGCCCGAAGGTCTCGACCAGGGTTACTTCGTGGCTCCGACCGTGTTCTCGAACGTCACCCGCGACATG
>JAYTNH010000122.1:0-4250 GCA_043748395.1 Ilumatobacteraceae bacterium
GCCACCTGGCTGGTTGACGGCGCGGCGAGGAACTGCTGCCACTCGTCGCTTGCGAATGGCGACACCGGTGCCGCCGCCGCTGCACGAGCCGGCGGTACGTAGGTTCCGAACCGCGCCCGCGATCCGGCATGAACACGAGCGCCCGGCTCGCCTGGTTGTGCACATCGCCACACGACCAACAGCTCGGGCTGGTAGCTCACCTCGTCGGCGAAGGCCAACAGCACAGCGGCGATGTGCTTGCACACCAGGTCGCCGTCGGGGCATGAGCACGACGTGAGGAGTTCGCGGGTTTGCGGAGCGAGGTGTGCGAAGTGGTGGCGCTGCGGAACGCCCGTGAGATCGGCCGGCCGTTCGACCTCGTCGACGGCGACCTCGACCCGGTACGGCGACACATCGCTGCCGGCGACCAGTCCGCCAAGCCGACGGAAGTCGAGGGTGAGCTCGAGCACGGCACCATCGAGCATGTACCGGCGGCCGCGCCGCAGACGCCCTGGCTCGATGAGTCCGGCCGCCGCGACCGACACCAACGTGCCTGCCAGGCGCGCTGGTGGGTCGGCCGCGTGGCGGCCCGCGAACTGCCCCGGCACGATGCGCTGCGCCGTCACTGCTGCCTCGCCGCGTGCACGTCGAGCGTGACCAGGTCGCGGAGGTCGTCGGTGCTCAGCTCGCTGAGCCATTGCTCGCCGCTGGTACCCACCACGGCATCGGCCAAGGCGCGTTTGCGGTCGATCAGTTCGGCGACTCGCTCTTCGACCGTGCCCTGGCACACCAACTTGTGCACGAAAACGGCCTGCTTCTGGCCGATGCGCCACGCACGGTCGGTGGCCTGATCTTCGACCGCCGGGTTCCACCAGCGGTCGTAGTGCACGACACGACTGGCAGCGGTGAGGTTGAGGCCAGTGCCGCCGGCCTTGAGCGACACCAGCAGCAGGGGTGATCCGCTGCCTGACTGGAACACGTCGACCATGCGGTCGCGGCCGCTCCGACTGACGCCACCGTGCAGGAACGGCACCGTGATGTGGAATCGTTCGGCAAGGTGGCGCACGAGCAGTTCGCCCATCTCGCGGAACTGGGTGAACACCAGGGCCTGTTCGCCGGCATCGAGGAAGTCGACCACCAACTCGTCGAATCGGATGAGCTTGCCGGAGCGTCCGGCCAGTCGTGAGCCGTCACCGAGCGCGTGCGCTGGGTGGTTGCAGATCTGCTTGAGGCGGGTGAGCGCGGCGAGCACCAAACCGCGCCGACGCATGCCGGCAGCCTGCTGCGCATCGTCGAGCAGTTGATCGACGACTGCTTGGTACATCGCTGCCTGCTCGCGTGTGAGTCCGGCCCAAGCGACCTGCTCGACCTTGTCGGGCAGATCGGGCACCAACGTGCGGTCGGCCTTGGTGCGGCGCAGCAGGAACGGTGCCGTGATGCGCCGCAGCGCCTCGGTGGCGGCAGGGTCTTGATGCTTCTCGATAGGGATCGCGAACTCGCGACGAAAGCGTGCCTCGGTGCCAAGTAGCCCCGGGGTGACTACGTCGAGAATGGCCCACAGTTCGCCGAGCCGGTTCTCGACCGGGGTGCCGGTGAGCGCGAGTCGTTGGCGGGCGGTGAGCCGCCGCGCAGCCTTGGCGGCGTGGGTGGTGTGGTTCTTCACGGCTTGGGCCTCGTCGAGCACGACAGTGCCCCATACGATCTGGGCAAGTTCGTCGATGTCGCGGGCGAGTACCTGATAGGTGCTCACCACGATGTCGGCGCTGGCCACCTGGGCGCGCAGCGCGTCGCCCTTTGGGCGCGCGGGGCCGTGCAGCACCATCACGCGCAGCAGCGGCGTGAAGCGAGCGGATTCGTTCTGCCAGTTACGTACGACCGAGAGCGGGCAGATCACCAGGTGCGGGCCCGGGAGATCGACCAGGTGAGCCAGGGTGGTAGGTGTCTTGCCGAGGCCCATGTCGTCGGCCAAGCAGCCACCAAGCCCGAGGCGGTGGAGGAACTGCAGCCACCCCAGCCCGCGTCGTTGGTACGGCCGCAAGGTGGCCGTGAATGCGTCGGACACCAGGCCGTCGGAGAGTGCTTCGTCGGGCAGGCCGTTGACAAGATCGATCAGCCATCCGGTGGTGTGGAGTTGGACGGCTACCTCTGGGTCGTCGGTGCTGGCCCCCGCGCCTGCGGCGGTGACCTCGGCGGCCAGTCGCATGAGCGCGATGGGGTCGAGCTCTGGCGATGCGGACCGCCGCTGTGCGACAGCTTCGAGCGCACGCTGCGCGTCGGCTCCGGCCAGCCGAATCCATCGCCCGCCGACCTCGACCAGCGATGTGGCTGCTTGCGCGGCACGAGTGAGTGTTGCTTCGTCGACCGGCGTGTCGTCGATGGTGAGATCCCATTCCACCAGCGCAGCGGCTCCCATGCGACCGTCGGATTCGCCGCGAGGCGACACGGTGGCGCGGACGGCCGGCTTGCGACGGGCAAGTTCGAGTGGTGCAAGCAGTTCGACGCCGCGTGCCATGAGCTCGTCGGCGCGCTCGAGCAGACTGGCTGCGAACTCGACGGGTACGGCAGCCGCCCCGTGCTGCAACAGCACGGCGATGTCGGGTACCTCGTGGGTGAGCGCCACGAGTGTTGCCTGCGCGCAGGCCCGCGCCTCGGGCAAGCTGGCGGTGAGCCATTCGGCGGCGTTGGTGTCGAGGTCGTCGACAGCGCACCACCGCGACCGGTCGTCGACATCGACGATCTCGACGGCCACCGGCCAATCGTCGCTCAGGTCGGGGAGGCCGAGGCGCACGCGCGCCGCCAGCACTGATCGACCGTCGGCGCGAGCAGCCACGTGGTCGAGTTGGATCGCAAGTGACGCGAGATGGTCGGCGAGCGAGCTATCGAGGGCGAGCGGCTGTCGCGGATCGGCGACGAGTGCTTGGCCAACGGCGCGCAACACTCGGTCGTGTTGGCCGCGACCCGTGGTGTGCGGTGGCCACATGGCCGCACGGAGGGCGTGCCGGGCGATGGGATCGGTGAAGTGCTGCACGACGGCGTAGGTGAGCGCCACGGGGTCGGCGTCGGGTGTGGCCGCAGCACACACCGCGGGCATGGTGGGGGCGAGGTGGTCGGCAGCGGCCGACAACTGTGGCAATGGCAGCTGCCAGAGCGCGAACCAGCGCCCGTTGCGTTGGTGCAGCCGCGGTACCACCTGGCCATCGAGCACTGCCTGGCGCACACGGGCACGGAGCGCGATGAACCACTGCACCGACGCACTTGCCTCGCCAAGATCGTCGTGCAACGACACGAATGCATCGGCGTCGATGAGGTCGCACATCACGCGCAAGCTTCCAGTGGGTGTGTGCAGATCGCGCACGAGCATGCGCGGCTGATGGCGAGAGGTGCGCAACGATCGTCCCACCGCCTCGCCGAGGTTGGCGCCGGCCACGCTGCGGCCCGGTTGCCACGCCAGCAGCCCCTCGGCTCCGAAGCTGAGCTGCAACCCCGGAGTGGGGGTAGCAGGAGATGCGGCCATCCCATCGATCCTACGGACGACCTGCGCGACAGTACGCCCGACGCCCGACGCCCGATGCCGCATGCCCGATGCCGCATGCCCGACGCCGCACCCGCCCGACCCGCCCGTCGGCCGATGCCCGATGCCCGACGCCGCACCCGCCCGACCCGCCCGCCAGCCGCGTTTGCCGACTTTTCCACGGTGAGTGTGCACTTGTCGGCAAACGCTGGCGATGTGGTGTCTGAAGCGGGCAGACTTCGCGGCATGCCCAGTCGTCGCCGCAAGAAGTCTCCGTCATCGTCGTCATCGTCATCGTCATCGTCATCGTCGTCGTCATCGTCGGCCACACAGCCAGCCGCACAGCCGGCCGCACAGCCAGTCGACCGGGCGCTCACCGACGTCGAACGCTTCGCGGCCGCGCTGCGCGACTCAGACCAGGCTGCGAAGGCCGAGCGCAAGCGTGAGCACGAGCGCCAAGCGGAGGCCGCGCGGCTGGCCGACGAAGTCGCCGCACGCGAACGTCAACTCGAATCAGCCAGAGGCGATGTTGATCGTGCGGTGCAAGCGGTGCGGGCTGCAAAGAGTGCCGGCAAGTCGACCTTCGCCGCCGACGCGCAGTGGAAGGTGGCCAAGGCGCGCCTCATCGAACTCGAGACCGGCACCCTGCCAGCCTGGGCGCCGAAGACCGAACCCGAACCCGAACCCAAACCCGAACCCGAACCCGAACCCGAACCCGAACCCGAACCCGAACCCGAACCCGAACCCGAACCCGAACCCG
>JAYTNH010000123.1:0-5152 GCA_043748395.1 Ilumatobacteraceae bacterium
CCGGGCAAGCATGAACTGTGCCTGCAGGTCGGCGATGGAGCACACGTCGCACTCGATGTCACCGATCGTGTCACCGTGAACGTTGGAGTCACCGACCAGGAGCAGTGGTGCAAGGTCGCCACCGAGGTTGATGGTCTGCTCGCCACCGGTGACGGCGAAGACTTTGCCGCCACCCAGGCCGCGTATGCGAACGCTCAACCGCTTCTGGCCCAGTTGGAAGACGGCCTGAAAGTCGTCGATGCCGACTCGCAGTCCGCCGCAGACGAAGTCGTCCAGTTCGCAAAGCTGCTCGTTGACGCGATCGTCTCCGCAGCAGATGAAGCCGCCGCCGAAGAGGCACTTGCCCCGATCTGGTCTGGCGAGGAGGTCCCGGTGTCGGAAGCCGGCATCGCCTGGATGCTCGACACCTGCGGCATCGACATCGACAGCGACGGCTGACCGCCAGCATCGGCCAACGCGTCGAGTCGGGCACCCCTTACCCTGAAGGGATGCCCGACTCGCGCGCCGTTCCGCTGTCGATTCTCGACCTGTCGGTGCTGAACGACGGCCAGTCGAGCGGTGAGGCGTTGCAGACCACTGCGGCAATGGCACGGCGCGCCGATGAACTGGGCTACGTGCGGTTCTGGGTGGCCGAGCACCACAACATGACCAGCGTCGCCTGCACAGCGCCCACCGTATTGATGGCGCATCTGGCCGCGACCACCACGCGCATTCGGGTGGGGTCGGGTGGCGTGATGTTGCCCAATCATGCGCCGCTCGTGGTCGCCGAGCAGTTCGCGCTGCTCGAGAGCCTGCATCCGGGGCGCATTGACGTTGGAATCGGGCGTGCTCCAGGCAGCGATCAACGCACGGCGGTCGCGCTACGGCGCACCACCGACCTGCTCGGAGCGGAGGACTTCCCCCGCGACTTCCTCGACCTGATGGGCCTGCTCGGCGATCGCCGCACCGACACCGGACTGTGGCAGCACTTCCACGCCACCCCGGCGCCCACCTCGATGCCCCAGGTGTTCTTGCTGGGGTCCAGCGGCTACAGCGCACAGCTCGCCGGTCACCTCGGTCTGCCGTTTGCGTTCGCGCATCACTTCGACACCGGTGGCACGCTGCAGGCCACCGAGCTCTACCGCCAGACGTTCCAACCGTCGGTGGCCTTGGCATCTCCGTACATGATCATCACCGCCAACGTGCTTGCCGCCGACACGAAAGAGGACGCCGACTGGCATTCGGCGCCCGGTCGTCTCACTGCACTTGGCCGCCGCACCGGCAAGTTCATCCGGTTGCCGTCGCCCCACGATGCGTCGGTGCACCCCGATCTGGAACAGGCCAATCGCTTGCCGAGCAGTCGGGTCGTCGGCGAGATCTCCACCGTTGTCGATGAGCTCAAGGGCCTGGTCGAGCGCACCGGTGCCAACGAGTTGATGGTGACTTCGGTTGCCTACGATCTCGACGCGCGCCTGCGCAGCATCGAGCTATTGGCCCAGCATTGGAGCTGATGGTTCAGGGCGGCTGAAGAAATCTTTGGGTGTTGTCACCCGCGCGGCGGACACGGTCGTCTGTTGGGCTATGGCAGCAATCATCGAGATCGAAGGCCTGCGCAAGGAGTACCGCCGTCTGCGGGGTGCTCCGCTGCGTGCGGTCGATGGGCTCGACCTGTCGGTGCCCGAGGGTGGCGTGTTCGGCTTCCTCGGCCCGAACGGGTCGGGCAAGACCACCACCATCAGATGTCTGCTCGGGTTGGTGTCGGCTACAGCCGGCACGACCTCGGTACTCGGGCATCGCACGCCCGAGGGTTTGGCCACGGTGATGCCGCACATCGGCGCGATCGTCGAGACGCCGGCGATGATGCCGTCTTTCACGGCCCGCGAGAACCTGATGCTCCTCGGCGCGGTCGACCGCATCGGTAAAGACCGTGTGGCGCGCAGTCTCGAGACGGTCGGGTTGGCCGAGCGTGCCGACCACAAGGTGCGCACCTACTCGCTGGGCATGCGTCAACGGCTTGGACTTGCCGCAGCGTTGTTGAAGGATCCTGCCCTGCTGGTGCTCGATGAACCCGCGAACGGCCTCGACCCAGCAGGCATGCGCGAGATCCGTGAGCTTCTGCGCAGTTTGGGCAAAGAGGGTCGCACCGTCTTCGTGTCCAGTCATCTGCTCACCGAGGTGGAGCAAACCTGTGACAGCGTGGCGATCATCGATAGGGGCAAGTTGCGGCTGAGTGGACGGGTCGACCAGGTACTGGCAGAGGCCTCGCAGCCTGCGCTCATCGTCAGTGTCGACGACACCGAGATGGGCGCTGCCACACTGCGCAACGCCGGCATGAGCGTCGAGATCGCGGCAGGCCAGTTGCGGATTGCTGTGGCTGGTTCAGAAGCGTCAACCGTCACCAGGCTGCTGGCCGATTCGGGTCAGTACCTCAGCGAACTGCGGTCTGAATCGGTGAGCCTCGAGGAGTTGTTCTTGAGCATCACCGCACAACAGGAGGTACCGGTATGAGATTCCTACGGCTCACCTGGGTCGAAGTCCGGCGCGCGATGCACCGCCGACTGGTGCGGTGGATGATCTTCATCGGATGCATGGTGTGCGTTGCGGCGGGAGTGATCGCGTTTGTGAGCAGCATCGATCCCGTGAAGTTCGCCCGCGATGCGCAACATCCCGCGCGCATGGTCAACTGGTGGGGCGCGAGCGGTGGCGACGAGTTCCTCACCATCTCGGCTCTCTTTCTCGTGGTTGGGTCGGCGATCTGTGGTGCATCGGTGGTGGGTGCAGAATGGCGCGCCGGGACGATGACCACGATGCTCACGTGGATGCCGATGCGGGTGAGGTTGCACGCGGCGCGCACGCTGTCGGCAGCGTCGATCGCGTTCGTCGTCGGCTTCATCATCCAGGCATTGTTCTTGGCGGCGACGCTGCCAGCGGTCATCGCCCATGGCACGACCACCGGCACTGATGCAGCGTGGTGGGTCGGGCTGCTGTTGGCGATGCTGCGCATCTCACTCGTCACGTCGCTGGTCGCAGTCTTGGCCGTCAGTGTGGCGACAGTCGGTCGCAACACCAGCGCGGCGCTGGTTGTACTGGCCGGGTGGGCGATCATGGTCGAACGAATCGTCGCCGGGCTATGGCCCAAGCTCGGCCGGTTCATGATCGGCGAGAACGTATCCATCGTCGTTCCCTGGACACCGCTGACCACCGTCGAGTTCTATCGTCCGCCGTCGCTTGCCCTTGCGACGTTACTGTTGTACCTGGCGATCATCGTCGTCGGGTCGACCGCAATCTTCGCCCGCCGTGATGTCGCCACGACGTGATCGGAAAGTGCGCGAGCATGTCGCTCTTGGCATCGATCGAGTGGCGCCTGCGCGGCGCGTTGAATGCTTGGTGCAGTGTTCCTGCGCTTTGCATGGCAGACATGCCGGTGGCGATCGAGTCAATGCCTGCCGTCAGCGCCATCGACGTCGATCGGCTCGTGCTCGAGATGTTCCGCGAGCATGGGCCATCTCTGGTGCGGCTTGCACGGCTGTTCGTCGATGACCGCAACGCGGCAGAGGATCTGGTGCAGGAGGCGTTCATCCGCCTGGCCCGCAGTGCGCACCGCATTGCCGACCCCGAGCGGGCTCCGGCCTACTTGCGGTCGATCGTGCTCAACCTGGCTCGCGACAGCAATCGGCGCGGCATGGTGTCGATGCGTCACCGGCTGCCATTCGCCGACGCCGAACGCGGCGTCGAAGATCGGCTCGAGCTCCGAGACGATCAGCAGCGGGTGCTCGACGCGCTGCGCGACCTGCCCAATCGCCAGCGTTCGTGCCTCGTGCTGCGCTTCTACGACGAGCTCGGTATCGACGAGATCGCCGCAACTCTCGGGCTCTCTCGCAACTCGGTGAAGACCCACCTGCAGCGCGGCCTGGCAGGGCTCGAAGCACGGCTGGCTGCGCCTGTCGACAGTGAGGACGCCTGGTGAGCGGCATCGAGCAGCAACTGCGCGACGCGCTTGTGCAAGGAGTGTCGGCCGGTGGTCCGAGCGACGACCTGTTCGCGCGCGTCGAGGTGAGCATTGAGGACGATCGGGTCATTCGCACCCAACACCGCGCCGTGTTCGCCGTGCTCATCTGCATCGCTGCAGCCATCGCCGCGATCACCTATTCCGTTTCGGATGTACAACAAGCCAACTCTCAACTAGCCAACTCTCAACTAGGAGGTCTACTCATGGACTGGTGGGTACTAGAACTCATCACCGTCGGCGTGCTGGTCGCAATCGCGTTCTGGCTCGGGCCGCTCATCAAACGCTTCGGCCGTAGCTATGCGGCCGACGTGTTCCGCGCCAACCCGCGTACCGGCAAGAGCTTTGTGATGCTCACCGACGTGGCGTACTACCTCATCTTCTTCTCGTACATCCTGTTCACGGTGAGCTACAAGTCGAAGGGCGACTGGTCGGCGACGGTAGATGCTGCGCAGCTGCAGCACGAGACGGCGCGAGTGGCCGGAATCCTGCTCATCATCGGTGTGCTGCACAGTGCGAACCTGTTGGCACTGCCGGTGATGGGTCGACTGCTCACGCTCAACCGTCGGCTCGACGACTCGACGCCGCCTCGGGCCGACTGAGCAACCGCTCGATGCTGGCGCGCATGGCGACGACAGTGGCGCTGTTTGCGCTGCCCCTCGTGGGCGGTGCTGACGCGCGCGACGTGCGGTTGCAGATGCATGCGCTTGACGAGCGCACCGCGGCGGCTCCGATACTCGACCGCCTCGTCGACGGCGACGTGCTGCGCCTCAAGATTGAGCGCGGACCCGAGAACAGCCGTGGCTTGGTGCAGCAGTGCATTCGGACTGCAGTCTCATTCGACGAGTGCGCAAACCTGTACCCGGTTCAGTTCGACGACACGGGAACGGCCGAGTTTCAGTATCAGCTTCGAGATCGCGGGCGCTGCGGCGCCGGGCAAGCGTGCGTGGTACTGATCGACGATCTCGATGGCAAGGTGGCCTATGCGTTCACGGTGTTCGGTGAGCCAGCGCCAGCGCCGCCTACGCTCGTGTTGTCACCGCCCGGGCCGTACCTGCCCGGCGACAGCGTGCAGGTCGAGATGAGTGGCCTCATTCCGGATGTTGACGTCTCGGTCGCCTACTGCGCGACCGATTGCGGCGCGTCGCTGTCGGCACGCGCCGACAC
>JAYTNH010000124.1:0-17233 GCA_043748395.1 Ilumatobacteraceae bacterium
CGTGGGACGATGCGGCCGACGTGCTCGCGGTGATCGAGCGCGAAGGCCCCGACACCATCGCCGGCTTCATCGTCGAGCCCATCACTGGCGCAGCGGGTGGGTGCCTCACCGCAAGCGACGACTACTGGCGTACGGTGACCGAAGTGTGCCGCACCCACGACATCTTGCTCATCGCCGACGAGGTGATGTGCGGTTACGGCCGCACGGGTCTCAACTTCGGCCACCAGCACTTCGCACTCCAACCCGACGTGATCGTGGGTGGTAAGGGCCTTGGTGGTGGATACGCGCCGATGGGAGCCGTGGCCACCCGCAGCGACACGGCGGCAATCCTGAAAGACGCCGGGTTCATGTTCTTCACGTTCAGCGGCAACGACACGGCATGTGCGGCGGCCACCAGCGTGCTGCAGATCATGCGCCGCGAGCGGCTGGTCGAGCGCGTCGCCGAAGTGGGCGCGGTGATGGGTCAGCGACTGCACGACACGTTCGACGACCACCCGCAGGTTGCCGACGTTCGTGGCCGTGGCCTGTTCTACGCGCTCGAACTGCGATGCAGTCGCGACGCTGTGGTTGCCGCCGCGCTGGAGCGCGATCTGTGGATCTACCCAGCGGGTTCGGGTCCCGTACCCGAAGCAGTGATGATCGCACCGGCGTTCGTGGTTTCGCTCGACGAGATCGACCAGATCGTCGGCCTCACCCGCAACGCGATCGAGGCGGTCGGGTCATGATCGATCACGTCGCTGTCGTGGGGGCTTCGCTCGCCGGGCTGCGTGCGTGCGAGACGCTGCGCACTGACGGTTTTGCGGGACGCATCAGCCTCATCGGTGCCGAGTCACACCTGCCGTACGACCGACCACCGCTGTCGAAGAAGTTGCTCGCCGGCGAGTGGGAGCCCGAGCGCATTGCGCTGCGCAAGCCCGACGACTTCGCGAGCCTCGGCCTCGACTTGCATCTTGGTGTGCGGGCGACGGCGCTCGACACGGTCGACCAGACGCTCTCGTTGTCGTCGGGTATCGATCTGCGCTACGACGGACTCGTGATCGCGACCGGCGCTGGTGTGCGCCGCCTTCCCGATCAGCCGACGTTTCGAGGCATCTGCGTGTTGCGCACACTCGACGACGCGCTGCAGCTTCGCGCGCTGCTGTTACCCGGCGCCCGCGTGGTGGTGATCGGTGCCGGTTTCATCGGGCTCGAAGCCGCGGCAACCGCAAAGCAGGCCGGCTGCGATGTCACCGTGCTCGAAGGTGCAGCCGCGCCGCTCATGCGCGCGCTCGGCGTCGAGATGGGCACCGCAGTTGCCAGTGTGCATGCGCGCAACTCCGTCGATCTGCGCTGCGGCGTGCAGGTGCAGCGCATCGAGGGCTCGGGCAGCGGTGTCACCGGCGTGCGCTTGGGCGATGGCTCGCTGGTAGCTGCCGACGTGGTGTTGGTGGGCATCGGTGTTGCGCCGGCTACGGCGTGGCTGGCCGGCAGCGGACTCGAGGTACGCGACGGCGTGGTGTGCGACGCGTTCTTACGAACCGCAGCCCCGGGTGTGTCTGCGGCGGGCGACTGCGCACGGTGGCCGAATGGGCTGTTCGGTGCCCCCGGTGTCGGTGAGGAGATGCGCGTCGAGCACTGGACCAATGCCGCCGAGCAAGGCGCTGCAGCCGCCAAGAACCTGCTCGCCGAGGCACAGGGCGGCGAACTCGTGCCGTACGACGCGGTGCCGTTCTTCTGGAGCGATCAGTTCGACAGCCGCATCCAGTTCCTCGGTCGCCCTCACGGCGACGACGAGGTGCGGGTGATCGCTGGCAGCACCGATGGTGCCTTCGCCGCGTTTTACGGCCACGCCGGCAGGTTGCGCGCGGTGTTGGGCGTGAACATGCCGCGTCTGGTGATGCCGGTGCGCAAGTTGCTCATGGCACGCGCCGCGTGGGCCGAGGCGCTCGAGCACGCCGAACGGGCGACGCAAGCATGAGTCCTTCACCCGACACTCTGCACGACGACTTCCAACGCGATGGGGCGGTGTGTGTTCGCGGTCTGGTCGCTGCCGATCTGTTGGCCCGGGTGGCCGAGGCTGTCGACGGCAACCTCGCCGAACCGAGTGAGTTGGCCATGGTGGCCAGCGCCGGGGACGACCCGGGCAAGTTCGTGGAGGACTTCAGCAACTGGCCGCGATTTCCCGCGTATCTCGAGCTTGCTCGTGCCACAGCCCCGATGGCCGCAGCATTGATGGGCTCCACGTCGGTGCGGCTGTACCACGACCACCTGCTGGTGAAGCAAGCCGGTACGCGTCAGCGCACTCCGTGGCATCAAGACCAGCCCTACTACGACGTCGAGGGCCGTCATGTCATCAGCATGTGGCTGCCACTCGACCCAGTGCCGCGCGTGAGCACGCTCGAGTTCGTCGCCGGTACGCACGTGGGGCCGTGGCTCATGCCGCGCACGTTCATGGACCGCGAGGCGAAGTGGTTCCCAGAGGGTCAACTGCGCGACGTCCCCGACGTCGAGGCCGACCGCGCCGCGTATCCCATCCTCGGTTGGCAGCTCGACCCTGGCGACGCGGTGTTCTTCCACGCGCTCACGCTGCATGCTTCTGCAGGGTCGGCCGCCCGTCGTCGGGTGATCTCGATCAGGTACCTCGGCGACGACGTGGTGCCCGCCCCTCGCCCGTGGCGCACGAGTCCGCCCATCCCTGAGGGCGCTGAGTTCCCGGTGTTGCTCTGATCTGAACTGGCATTCCGCTATCTGGCCTACCATTGCCGCATGGCAACGTCATCCTCTTCACACCTGTCGAACGTGTGGTTCTCGGTTACGCCCTTGCAGGTGGCCAGCGGGCATGGCTGCTGGGTCACCACCACCAGTGGCGACGAGTACCTCGACTTCGCCGGCGGCATCGCTGTCAACTCCACCGGGCATGCGCATCCGAAGGTTGCGGCCGCCATCGCCGAGCAGGCTCAGCGGTTCATCCACGCCCAGGTGAACGTCTACAAGCACGACCTGC
Organism: Ilumatobacteraceae bacterium; assembly: GCA_043748395.1. Taxonomy (GTDB): domain Bacteria; phylum Actinomycetota; class Acidimicrobiia; order Acidimicrobiales; family Ilumatobacteraceae; genus JAYTNH01. The sequence continues at coordinate 2,984 of JAYTNH010000124.1, forward strand.
TCGAACCACTGGCGGCCAAGCTCGCCGAGTTGTCGCCCGGCGCTATCGACACGTTCTTCTTCGCCAACTCGGGTGCCGAGATCACCGAGGCCGCGGTGAAGTTGGCCAAGCAGGTCACCAAGCGCCCGCACACCGTTGTGTTCAGTGGCAGCTTCCACGGCCGCACGCACCTGGCCATGGCCATGACCACGTCGAAGACGGGGTACCGCGCCGGCCATGCCCCTCTTCCCGCCGGCATCTTCGTTGCCCCATACCCCGATCCGCTTGCAGCCGATGCCGATGCCGAGGTCGCCCGTGCGCTGAAGGGTTTCGATCACCTGCTCAAGAGCATGACTGCGCCCGACGAGACCGCGGCCGTCATCCTCGAACCGGTGCTGGGCGAGGGTGGGTATATTCCAGCCCCCGCGGCGTTCATCCATGGCCTGGTCGAGCGTTGCCGCCAGCACGGCATCATGTTCATCGCCGACGAAGTGCAAAGCGGCTTCGGTCGTACCGGTCGCATGTTCGCGGTCGATCACTACGGCATCGAGCCCGACATCATCTGCATGGCCAAGGGCATTGCGTCGGGCTTCCCGTTCGCGGCGCTCGGCACCCGACGCGAGATCGACGACAAGTGGCCAACGGGCAGCCACGGTGGCACGTACGGAGGCAATGCCATGGGCTGCGCCGCCGCCCTGGCCACCATCGAGATCATGCAAGAGCCGGGCTTCATGCCCAACGTGGTGGCCCGTGGCGAGCAGTTGCAATCGGCCATCCGCGATTTGCAACGCGAGCACGACGTCATCACCCAGGTACGCGGGTTGGGCCTCATGGTCGGCACCGAGTTCAGCGATGCGGCACGCGTTGCAGCGGTGCAACAACACTGCCTCGACGAAGGCCGACTCATCCTCATGAACGCCGGCACCTACGGCACCTGCTTGCGCTGGATGCCGCCGCTCGTGGTGAACGAGGGTGAGATCGACATCGCCGTGGCCGCGTTTGCGGCGGCGCTCAAAGCCACGGCCTGAGCAACGGTGCCCCGGCTCGACGCCGAACGCGTGGCGCTGTGGCGCCTGTTCTGCACGACCGCCAACGATGTGCAGCGTCGCGTCGACGAACAACTGGTTGCCGAACACGATCTGCAGCTCACCTGGTTCGAGGTGTTGAGTGCGCTCCGTGAATCGCCGCTTCGTGTCCGCGATCTGTGCGACCGACTCGACGAGGTGGCATCGAGCCTGTCGCGCCGTCTCGACCGCATGGTTGCCGACGAACTGGTGCGGCGCGAGCGCTCGGCGCTGCCAGACGACAAGCGGGTGGTCATCGTGAGCATCACAGCGGCCGGCCGGCTCGCCTGGCGCGAGGCGAACGTGACCTATCGCCGTGCGGTGCAACACGAGTTTGCCCACAGCCTCACCGAGACCGACATCTCCGCGTTGCTGCGTGTTCTGGGCAAAGCCAGCGGCTGACGCATGGGGGTGAACCAACGCCGCTAACGAGCCACCGGGTAGCGTCGGTCGTCCATGGCCACGATCACCACCACTGACTCGATCGTGCTCGGTGTCGATCTCGGGACGACGTTCACTGCTGCTGCGGTCGCGTCGCAGGGTCGTGTCGAGCCGATCGCGCTCGGTACTCGGTCGATCAGCATCTCCTCCACCGTGCTTGTCCGTGCTGACGGTGGGGCACTCGTCGGCGAGGCCGCCGAAGCGCGTGGAGCAGTGGAGCCCGAACGCCTGGCCCGAGAGTTCAAGCGTCGCTTCGGTGATCCTGTTCCGTTGGTGCTCGGCGGGTCCCCGTACGGAGCGGAGCGACTCACCACGATGTTGCTCGCCGAGGTGCTGGCGCGTTGCGTCGAGCGTTTGGGTAGGACTCCGGACACTGTTGTCGTCACCCACCCGGCCGGCTTCAGCTCCTATCGGCTCGAGTTGCTGCAGTCGGCGGTTGAACAGGCGGGGGTGTCCGCGCCGATCCTGCTCCCCGAGCCGGTTGCCGCCGCGATCGAGTACGCGGCTGAGCGCGAGGTCGCCGACGGGGAGTCGATCGCCGTCTACGACTTTGGTGGAGGTACCTTCGACGCGGCTGTCATCCAACGACAGGGTGACGCTTACCGCATCGTCGGCGAACCGGTCGGGCTCGACCGGCTCGGTGGCATCGACATAGACACCGCCCTGTTCGAACTGGTCAACGAACGACTCGGTCGAGTGCTCGAAAACTTCGACAGTGCCGATCCTGGGGTGCGTCAGTCCCTCGCCCGGTTGCGTGGCGAGGTGCGCCGTGCCAAGGAGTTGCTGTCCGACGACGTCGACGTGGTCGTCCCGATCGGCATCGCCGGACTTCCGGCCGCCGTGACCCTCACTCGCCGAGATGTCGATCACGTCGTCGAACCTCGATTGAACGAGACGGTCGGACTGCTCGAGAAGTCGGTCCGCTCGGCGGGTTTGTCGATGGACGACCTGAGCCGCATCCTGCTGGTGGGCGGCACGACCCGTATGCCGATCGTGCGGTCGACGATCGCCAGGCTCACCCAACGACCCATCACCGCAGACGTCGATCCGGAGTTGGCGGTTGCGCTCGGTGCCGCGCGGAGTCGCCTGCCCCGACCACCGACATCACCCCCGCCGCCGGTTCTGCCGCCCGCACATCGCTCACCCATCGAAGGTGCGTTGCCCTTCGTCGTGCCGCCCGCCGCGGCAGCGCCTCCGAGAATCAGCAGACGCGGTTTGCTCGTGACGGCAGCCGGAGCCACCACCGCGCTGGCTGCCGGAGGTGTGTTCGCGCTCACCAGGGGGGGCGGGTCGTCGACGAGCCCACCGGTGACCACGGCTGCGTCATCACCGATCGCGACCGATGTCGTCGCCACCACGCCCACCCCCTCAGCGAGCTCACCGGACTCGACCGATTCGGGCGCTTTGCCCGTCCCGGCCGATGCATTGCAGATCGCCGGCTACGCGAGCGTTCGTGGCGCTGTGACCAAGCAGCTGTGGATCCAGTCCGGTGATGTCGGCCGCTTCGTCGACCTGGGTGGTGACGTCGTCGAGGCCGACGTGTCTCCCGATGGTTTGTTTGTCGCTGCCGTGCTTCGCATCGGTGGCAGGCGCCAGCTTGTGCTCGCCACCATGTCCAGCGGTCTGGCCACGACGGTGCAACTGGGCTTTGCGGGTGAGGCCGCCGATCCGGCGTGGCGGCCCGATGGGCAGGCGTTTGCCTTTGCAGGGGTCGACGGGTCGAGCAGCAACCTCTACGTCTACGACCTGCAGGGCGGTCAGGTGACAGTGCTCGAGCAGTCGTCGTCGACCGACAAGTACCCTGCATGGAGCCCGGACGGATCGAAGCTCAGCTTCTCGTCGGATCGGAATGATCTGGTGCAGCGGGTCTTCGTGCTCACCGTCGCGACGGGCAGCGTGTCGGAGGTGTCCGGCGCACTTGTCGGCGGACGGAGCACCTGGCTCACCAACGAATCACTGGTAGTCGAGACCGATTTCGGTGGCAGCCCGGAGCTGGCCGAGATCTTCGTCGACGGCGGCGAACCGCGGCGGATCACGTCGAGCACGCTCGATGAGCGGTCACCGTCGGCGCTTGTGGGTCAGCGCGGGGTGCTCGCGGTGATCGGTGATCCGGCGGGATCGTACGCAGCGTTGCTCAGCGCCGATGACAGCTCGGTGCGCGGGTTGACCGAGCCCGGCACGGGCGACTCGGCTGCGTCCGTGCTCACCGAGCAGCAGCTCGCCGGACTGGGCTAGCCGACGGGGCTAGCTGGTGCCGCTCCCGATGAGGCGGAGGCTCGCCAACACGCAGTCGCCACCGGCTACCTCTGTGACAGGAGTGGCAATGATCCGCAGCCGCAACACGTTGGTGACGTCGAGGTCGATCGGTACGAGCTGCCCGAGCGCGACCGTTTGGTTGAACAGCGGGTTGTTGTCGGCGAAGATCTCGAACCGGCATTGCAGCTCCGACTTCGACACGTCGGAGATGCCGATCGACGCCTTCAGACGGCTCCAGTCGCGGCCGAGGTTGTAGTCGACGCTGCAGGCCTGATCCTTACGTTGGTATGTGCTGAACCACACGCTTCGCTGCTGCGTGGCCCCGTTCACGGCGATGTCCCCCGTCCTATAGCCGCTGCCACAGTTACCATCCTGCTCGACGGGCTCGAGCTCGGCGAGCACAAGCGTCACCGGGGTCTTGGCCACGACGAGCTTGATCTCGGAGCTGATCGACTGGGTTGCAGCTGGTGTCGTCGAGATGATCGAGCCCTCCGTCAGTGTGTCGTCGAGCGACTCCTCGACCACGATCGTCACACCGCGTGCGTCGAAGTACTTCTTCGCCTCGGCGACCTGCTTGCCGGTCCAGTCGGGCATCGGGGCCAGTGGCTTGGCTACGGTGAGGTCGACCGGACCGGTGATCTCCCTACCTTCGCTCGGCACTTGCTCGAGTATGGTTCCGGGCTTCGAGATGTGCTCGACCTCGGTGATGCGCACGTCGTCGACTCCGAGCGAGGCGAGCTGTTCGCCGGCACTAGTGGCCGTCTTACCCAGCACGTCCGGCATCTCCGCGGGCGGTGCCGTGGTGGTGGTCGCCTCGATGGTGGTCGTGGTCTGCGCAACCGTGGTCGTGGTGTCGACCACCGGCGGCGGGTCGGTTGCCTCAGTTCCCAAGTCCTTCGAGCCCCCCGAACACGCGGTGAACACCAACAAAGCTCCGACCATTGCCAACGCACGCTTCATGTAGATCCCGTCCTCCTGCGAATGAATCCTGCGCAGACTAGCGCGCAATCCCAGTCAAGACCCGAGTGGGGCTCGCGTAACAGTGGCGAGTTCTGGGCAAAGCCAGCGGCTGAGTTTGGGTGTCGCGCACGCGACGCAGCAGACTCGATGCATGCCCAACGCAGTCATCGTCGATGCCGTCCGTACGCCCCAGGGCCGTCGCAACGGCAAGCTCAAAGAGTGGCACCCGGTCGACCTGGTGGCCGAGACCATGAATGCGCTCATCGAGCGCACTGGCCTCGATCCGGCACTGGTCGACGACGTGGTGATGGGTTGCGTCATGCAGGTGGGCGAGCAGGCAGCCAACGTTGGCCGGAACGCTGTGCTCGCGGCAGGCTGGCCCGATTCGGTGCCGGGCACCACCATCGACCGCCAATGCGGCAGCAGCCAGCAGGCGGCGCATTTTGCCGCGCAGGGCGTCATGGCCGGCGCGTACGACATCGTGGTGGCCGCAGGTGTCGAGGTGATGACTCGTGTGCCCATGGGTGCCTCCATGCTCGACGGTAAGTTCGGGTTCCCGTTCGGCCCCAAGGTTGGTTCGCGCTACGCGTCGGCTGGTGGCCTGGTACCCCAAGGCATCTCGGCCGAGTTGATCGCCGACAAGTGGGGCATCTCTCGTGACGACATGGATGCCTTCGGCGTGCGCTCGCAGAACTACGCCCGACGCGCCACCGACGAGGGCCGTTTCCAGAATGAGATCTTGCCGGTGATGGGTGCCGACGGGGCGATCATGTCGGTCGACGAGGGCCTGCGCGACACCACCATGCAGTCGCTCGCTGCGCTCAAGCCGGTGTTCCGTTCTGCCGAAGACGGTGGCAGGGTCACGGCCGGCAACTCGTCGCAGATCACCGATGGCGCGGCCGCCATTCTCATCATGAGCGAAGAGAAGGCTGCGCAACTCGGCCTCACCCCGCGCGCCCGCTTCGTCAACTTCTCGCTCGCCGGAGACGACCCGCGCATGATGCTTACCGCCCCCATCCCTGCCACCCACAAAGTGCTCGCGCGGGCTGGACTGTCGATCGACGACATCGATCTGGTCGAGATCAACGAAGCGTTCGCTGCGGTGGTGTTGGCGTGGGAGAAAGAACTGCACCCCGACATGGATCGCGTCAACGTCAACGGCGGCGCGATCGCATTGGGTCACCCGCTCGGTTGTTCGGGTGCGCGGCTGATGACCACGCTGCTCAACGAACTCGAACGCACGGGCGGCCGGTATGGGCTGCAGACGATGTGCGAGGGTGGGGGCATGGCCAACGCCACCATCATCGAACGACTGGGCTGAACCGCTCCTGTGCCGGCGTTTTCCACCATCATCTGGGTTGCAGGTGGCCTGCTGATGGGCTTCGTCCTGTGGAAAACCGGCATTGGCATGCTGCGCAGCTTCACCACGTCGCTGCCGCCACCCCCACCATCGGGCGAGATGCGCAAAGTCAACGTCAAGTACCGCTGCACCGTTTGTGGACTGGAGATCAAGTTGACGTTGGCGCCCGACGAAGATCCGCCGCCGCCGCGCCACTGCCTGGAAGACATGGAAATCGTGGCCCCGCTCTACGACTGATCCTCACAGGCTGTGGATAACTCTGGGGGAGAACTACACGTTTGTAAGTTGAGTATCCACAGGCTCTTGACCTGCGCTAGCGCCACTTGGTGGCAGTGAACAATCCGGCGAGCAAGAACCCCAGGCCAACGAGCACCGGAGTGTTGGTGTCGTCCCACACCACATAGCGCAGAATGATGCTGACCACGCCAAGACCGATGAGCACGATCATGAGGATGGGCACCCACGCCGGGCTCTCGTAGAACTCTTTGGGCGTGGGCGGCGTGTAGCGCGACGACTGCTCGATGCCATGCGACGTGTGTTTCGCCTCGCGGGCAATAGCAGATGTCTGGCCGGGCTTGGTGCCCTTGGGAGTCACACGTCCGGTTGTCTTGCGTTTCGGGGGAGCCACGGGCGCTGAGCCTAACCGCACTACCCGTTCGACAGCGCACCCCTCGACCGGGCAGGCTGTAGCGATGGTTCGTGTCCTGGTGATCGACAGCTACGACAGCTTCGTGTACAACCTGGTGCAGTACCTCGGAGAACTTGGCACCGAGCCGGTGGTGGTGCGCAACGATCAGGTCAGTGTCGCCGAGGCACTCGCACTCGAACCGCATCTCGTGTTGGTGTCGCCAGGCCCCGGCCGACCCGAGGATGCCGGAATCATCTGTGCGGCCATCCCTGCGTTCGCCGAGCGCGGTGTTCCGGTGCTGGGTGTGTGCCTCGGTCACCAGGCCATCGGCCACGTGTTCGGTGCATCTATCGTTCGCGCCCCGTCGTTGATGCACGGCAAGACCTCACTGGTCGAACACGGCGGTGTCGGAGTGTTCGAAGGGCTGCCCTCGCCGCTCACCGCTACTCGCTACCACAGCCTGGTCATCGATCCCGCCACCGTGCCCGAGTGCCTCGAAGTCACGGCGAGCACAGCCGACGGTGTGGTGATGGGCGTGCAGCATCGCGACCTGCCGGTGCAGGGCGTGCAGTTCCACCCCGAGAGCATCCTCACCGCTGCAGGCCACGATCTGCTGCGCAACTTTGTTCGTCAGGCCCGATTGCCCGCCTGATCGCAACACTGGTACGAATAGTCGTACCAGTGTACAAGACGACACGCTGGTGATCGTCGCCTGCCGATTTCACTACGAGTGATCGAAAGGCATCGGTCGAGCGTTCGGCCGGATCGGAACACCTAAGGAAGGGTCGTAGTCGTGGTGGTCGGAGGGGTGGTGGTGGTGGTGGTCGTCGTCGGCGGCGTGGTGGTGGTGGTCGGCGGCACGGTGGTGGGCACGGTGGTGGGCAACGGCACCGACTTGCCGATGCGCAGCTTCACCGTGGTGCCCCTGTCGACGTCGGTGCCCGGTGGCACGCTTTGCGAGATGACCCGACCATCGTTGGGGTCGCCGATGGGCACCGTCTGGAAGGTGACATTGGGGACGAGCCCCACAGCGGTGAGCTGATTGCGGGCCTGCGCCTCGAGCAGACCTTCCACCACCGGCACCTTCACCTTGGCTTGGCCGCTCGACACGAACAACGTAATCGGGCTGCCCTTGGTGACCTGCGTGTTGGCCGGCGGGTCGGTGCGAATCGCCCGCCCCGCCGCGATCGTGGCGTTGACCTCTGGCTGCACGGTGACGACCAACTTCAGTGCGTCGGCCTGCAGGGTGGCTTTGGCGTCGGCCTCGGTGAGCCCTTCGGTAGCCGGCACGTTCACCTGATCGGGGCCGCCCGACACCACGATGTTGATGGTGTCGCCCTGCTTGGCCTGGGCGTTGGCAGCGGGATCGGTGCGGATGACCGAACCGGGGGTGACGGTCGAGCCGGTCTCGGTGGTGGTGGTGCCGATCAGTAGGCCCTGGCTTTGCAAGATGAGCAGCGCTTCGTCGAGTGGCTTGCCGGCGACATCGATCACCGTGATGGGCGCCTTGGCCGGGTTGTAGGTGACGTCGATGGTTTGACCGTTGGACACGATCGTGCCGGCGACCGGATCGGTGAGGTACACGAACCCTTCGGCGACGTCGGGGTTCTCGACGTCCAGCGGGTTGAACGCCAGATTGGCATCGCTCAAGATGCGCGTGGCGTCTTCGAGCAACATGTTGGTGACGTCGGGCAGCGCGAACGACGTGGGCTTGTCGTCCTTGGCGAGCCCGTTGAACAGCACCACGCCTCCGGCGATGAGTGCAACGAGCGCGAGGAACCCGGCTACCCAGTACCAGCCAAGGGCTCGACCGGCGGCCGGCTGGTACTGCTGCGGCTGTGCGGGCTGTGCAGTGGTACGAGGCATGGCCGTGGTGCGCGGCGCCGATGCGGTGGCACTGGGCATGGCGGTGGTGCGCGGCAGGCTGGAAGTAGCGACGGGTGGCGCTGGACGGGCTGCTGCTGCGGCACCCGCTGCGGCGGCCAACGCTTGCACCGGCTCGCCATTACGGAATCGGCGCAGATCGTCGCGCAGCGCCTCGGCGTTGGGGTAACGCATGTCGGCGCTCTTGGCGAGCAGTTTGGCGACGATCGCCTCGAACGGACGCGGCACGTCGGCGACCAACTGGTTGAGCGGCTGGGGCGCATCGTGCACCTGCTTGTAGGCGATGCTCACCGGGTTGTCGCCGCTGAATGGCGGGCGCCCGGCCACCATCTCGTACAGCACGATGCCGAGCGAGTAGAGGTCGCTGCGCGGGTCGGGCTGCGCGCCCTGTGCCTGCTCGGGCGAGAAGTAGGTGGCGGTACCCATAACCGCGCCGACCTGGGTGAGGTTGCTCTCGGTGGGACTGTTGAGGGCGCGGGCGATGCCGAAGTCGGCCACCTTCACCTGGCCACCACTACCGATGAGGATGTTGGCCGGCTTGATGTCGCGGTGCACCACACCGTTGCGGTGGGCGAACCCCAACGCCGCCGACACCTCGCCGGCAATCTCGCAGGCTTGCACCGAGTTGAGGCTGCCGTTGGTGCGCAATACGTCAGCCAGGGTGCGACCTTGCACGTACTCCATGGCCATGAAGTAGGTGTTGGTGTACTTACCCCAGTCGTACACACCCACGATGTTGGGGTGGTTCAGATTGGCGGCAGCCTGTGCTTCGCGGCGGAACCGCTCGACGAAGTTGGGGTCGGTGGCGAACTCGGGGAACAGCACCTTGATGGCCACAGGGCGGTCGAGCAACAGGTCGCGCGCGAGGAACACGTCGGCCATGCCGCCGCGCCCGATGCGCTGTTGGATTTCGTAGCGGTCGTTGAGAACCGTCCGCTCGTCGCTGCTGCTCACAGGTGTGCTGCCTTCCGATGGTGCGCAACGAGGATATCGACCCTGGTGGTCGAACCCCGTTCACCGTCATGCTGAGTGTTCATGTGGCGGCTGCTCATGGGTGCGCGAACAGGTAGTCGAGCACGGTCTTCGCGATCGGTCCGGCCAAACGTCCGCCGGTGCTTGCGCTCACCTCGTCGTCGGGCCCGCCCTTCAGGATGACGGCGACCGCGTACAGCGGGTTCTCGGCGGGAGCGAAGCCGATGATCCATGCGTTCGAACGCTCGGGTCCGGTGGCATTGAGCTGTGCTGTGCCGGTCTTGCCGGCGGCTTGGATGGGTTGGCCGTCAGGGCCCGGCGCGAGCTGCAGCGACTTGCCGGTGCCCTTGTTCACGACGCCGATCATCAAGGTGGTCAGCGTGTCGGCGGTCGTCGCGCTGATCGGGTTCTTCCACATCGTGGGAGTGGTGCGATCGAGCACCACGTTCTTGTGGTCAAGCGTCGCCTCCACCACGTACGGCTGCATCATCCGCCCGTCGTTGGCCACTGCGCCGGCCACCATCGCCATGTGCAGCGGCACCATGGCATCGCTGCCCTGACCGAAGCCGCCGATGGCCAACAACGGCAGGTTGTCGGTGAACTCATCGACCTCGCCGAAGCCGCTGGCCGCGGGTCGCGGCAGATCGATGGGGATGGGATCACCGATGCCCCACAGCTTGGTGCCGGCCACCATCCGCTCAGGCCCCAGCTCCAGTGCCATGCGGGCGAACGGGATGTTGCAGCTGCGGAAGAACACCTCGATCATCGAGCCGCCGCATGCCGACTTGCCGAAGTTCTGGATGGGGTCGAACGTTTGCGGCGGCACGAACTCGGTCTCGACATCGAACTGGCGGTCGAGCGATGTGACGCCGTTCTCGAGGGCGATGCCGGTGGTGATGACCTTGAAGCTCGAGCCGGGCATGTAGCGCTCTTGGTATGCGTTGGCGAGCAGCGGCTTGCCGGGTATCTGGCTGTAGAAGTTGAGCACCTCCTCGGCACGCTTCGAGTCGTGCACGGCAACAAGGTTGGGGTCGTAGCGCGGGTTGCTCACCATCGCGATGATCGCCCCGGTGGCCGGGTCGATCACCACCACCGAGCCCTCGCGGGTGCCCAGTGCGTCGAGCGCCACCTGCTGCACATCGGCGCGCATGGTGAGCACCACGCTGCCGGTGTTGTCGCCGCCGCCGAGGATGCTGGTGATGGCGCGCACCTGTTGCTGATCGGTGTCGCCCATGAGCACGTCGTTCTGGGTGCGTTCGAGTTGCGTGGCACCGAAGCTGAATGTGTAGTAGCCGGTCACGTTGCCGAACAGTTCGCCCGTGGGGTACTCGCGTTGAAACTTGAACTGGTCGCCTGCCGCGCTCGGCACGCTCTGCGCGATCACCACGCCATCGGCGGTGACGATCGACCCCCTAGCGCGGTTGAAGTCACGGACGGTCTGGCGGTTGTTGAGCACGTTGGCGTTGAGGCTCTCGGTGCGGCCCACCTGCCACACATTGAGCTGCACGAACAGCACCAGGTAGCACACCAGCAGGCCGGCAGCGAGGCGTCGGATCTGCTTGTTCATGTTCGGCTCGCCCGCGCCAGGCGTCGTGCGGCGCGGCGCTCGTTGATGGTGGGCAGGTCGGGCACTTCACCGTTACGTCGAGCGGTCGAATCGCTCACGCGCACCAGCAGCGCCAGGAGGATGTAGTTGGCCAGCAGGCTCGATCCGCCGTAGCTCACGAACGGCAGGGTGATGCCGGTGAGCGGCACCACCCGCAGCACGCCGCCCATGATGATGAACGCCTGCATGCCGATGATCGTGGTGAGGCCCGTGGCGAGCAGCTTCTCGAACGGCCGGTCGGCGCGGATGGCGACGCGCAGGCCGGCGCCGATCATCAACACGAACGCCATGAGCACCGCTGTGGCACCGAGCAGGCCGAGCTCTTCGCCGACGGCGGCGAAGATGAAGTCGTTCTTCACCTCGGGGATCTTGTTGGGGCTGCCGAGGCCGAGGCCGGTGCCGCTGATACCGCCGTTGGCGAACGCGAACATCGACTGGACGATCTGGTACCCCTTGCCCTCGTACTGCGGCCACGGGTTGAGCCAGATCGACACGCGGGTCTTCACGTGGTCGAACAGCGACCACGCCGTGTATGCGGCGCCGGCGAACAGTACGAGCCCGATCACGAGGTAGCTCACCCGCTCGGTTGCCACCCACATCATCACCACGAACAACGTGAAGAACAGCAGCGACGAACCCAGATCTCTCTCGGCCACCATCACCACCACCGAGAAGCCCCAGGCGAGGGCGATGGGCATGAGGTGTTGCAGTTCGGGGAGGTGGAACGGCCCGACCTTCCAGGTGCTGGCGGCGATGAGCTCGCGTCGCTCGGCCAGAAAGCCGGCGAAGAACAAGCAGAGCGCGATCTTGGCGAACTCACCCGGCTGGAAGTTGACCGGCCCGATGCTCACCCAGATGCGCGCGCCACCGAAGCTGGCGCCGATGCCGGGCACCATGGGCAACATGAGCAGCCCGACGCCGGCAGCGAGGAAGCTCCACTTGTAGCGCGCCAGATCGGGTGCGCGTTGCACGAACAGCAACGTGCCCACGTACGCGGCGATGGCCACGAACGTCCACGTTGTTTGCAGTCCGGCGAGGCGTTCGCTGAGGCGGGCGATGATCACGTAGCCGATGCCGTTGAGCAGCGCGGCGAGCGGCAGGATCACGCCGTCGGCGCCCGGCGCGAGGAAGCGGTTGGCCATGTGCGCGATGACCAGCAGGCCGAGTACCGCCACCAGGAACGGCACGATGATGGGCGGGATCTCGGCGTTCTTGCCCAGTGATGCCAGCGTGTAGGCAACGGCGGTGATGAGCGTGGCCATCACGATCAGGCCGAACTCGGTGCTGCGCCGAGCGGCCGCGATGGGCGATACCTGGCTCATCGGTGCGGTCTCATGCCTACGGGCTGCCGGGAGTGCTGCCGCTGGCGATCGTGGTCGGCGTGCTGGTGCTGGTCGTGCTGGTGCTGGTCGTGCTGGTGCTGGTCGTGGTTGTGCTGGTGGTCGACGTGGTGCTCGTGGTCGGGGTCGGCGGGGTGTCACCACGGTTGTTGATCACGACGGCAACCAGCGTGATGGTGACAGTGGCGATGACGGCCAGCGCCAGCATGAACAAGAACGTGCCCAACCCGAAGCGCCGCGTGCGAAGGCGGGTGTCGCCGTCCGGTGTGCTGCTGGTGGGGTCGGGTGCATCGGCCTCGATGAGTCGCGAGTGCGCTGTCTCCGACGTCCATTCGGGTTCCATGCTGGGCTCTGTGCCGTCGGGGGGTGGCTCCACGCCGTCGTGCACGTCGACCACGATGACAGTCGTGTTGTCGCGGCCACCGTGAGCATTGGCGAGTGCCACCATCTGCTCGGCAGCGAGCTGCGGGTCGGCGGTACCGGCGGCAATGTCGGCGATCTCGTCATCGGGTACCTCGTCGACGAGGCCGTCGCTGCACAGCACGAAGCGGTCACCGCGCACCATCTGCACGACCCAGGTGTCGACCTGCACCGTGGGCTCGATGCCCAGGGCGCGCGTGACGATGTTGCGCCGCGGATGCGTGCGAGCCTCGACCTCGGTGATGTGCCCGGTGTCGACGAGCTCTTGTACGTAGCTGTGATCTTTGGTGGCCCGACGGAGTTGCCCGTTGCGGAACACGTACGTGCGCGAGTCGCCCACGTTCAGCAACGCAAGCCGGGGCGGCTGGTCGCCGTCGGCACGCAGCACCACGAGCGCGGTGAGTGTGGTGCCCATGCCGTGCTGCTCGCTGTTGGTGTGCGCGGTTTGGAAGATCGACGCGTTCGCCTCGACGACGGCCGCGATGGCGACGTCGACGTGTGATGCGCCGCTGCCGAGGCGTTCGCGCAATGTTCGTGCCGCGATCTCGCTGGCGACTTCGCCAGCCGCGTGTCCGCCCATGCCGTCGGCCACGCCGAACACCATCGGTTCGGCCACGTAGTCGTCCTCGTTCGCGGTGCGCACGCGCCCGGCGTGCGTGGCCGCTCCCCAGACCAGCATCGGCGCGTTCGGGTCGGCCGGCGTGACAGCGATGGGCTGCGTGTCGTCGGCTTGGTTGTCGTCGGCCTGCGTGTCGTCGCCTTGCGTGTCGTCGCTCATCACTCGGCCTCGAAGACGGTGTTGCCGATCTGTAGGCGATCACCCTTGGCCAGCTGCTCGGCGCCGTTGATGCGGCGGGCGTTGAGGAACGAGCCGTTGGTCGAGCCGAGATCTTCCACCCACACGGCGCTGTCGCGTACGAAGATGCGCGCATGGAGCTGCGACGCGAACGTGTCGTCGGGTACGGCGACGGTGCAAGATGGCGCACGACCAACCGTGATCTCGGCGCCCACGGCGAATGCCGACCCCTTGCGAGCCCGCGGCTGGACGATGACCAACCTGCCGACCGCGCCACGCTTGCCCTTCACGGCGCGACGTGCGACAGGTGTGGGTGTGGCTGGTGGTGCGGTCGCGACGGTGGGGTCGGTCGGGCTGGGCGCAGCGCCCGTCGACCTGGCCATTGCCGGCTGCGGCGCGCCGTGCCTCGCCGGCTTGGGGCCGCGCACTTCGCTCCACACAGCCCAGAGCACCCGTGCAAAGAACAAGTAGAGCAGCGCGAGCAGGGCGAACTTGAGAATGCCCAGCAGTTGGTCGGTCACGATGCCTCGTAGCGCAGGTGGGT
>JAYTNH010000125.1:0-5271 GCA_043748395.1 Ilumatobacteraceae bacterium
CTGGGCGGCACGGAGTGGTGCGACGGCAACGGCGCTGAACGCGACGGCTGAGATGAGCATGAAGTTCGTGATGTACTTGCGAAGCGTCATTGGGATGACGATTCCTCTCGTGATGCAGCCACCGCAGTGACTGACTGGGTCGCATCCACCGAGATGGATGGCGTGGTCGTGAACGAAACTGTCCGCCCTCGTACACGGCGCCGGCGCCACACGAGAGCGCAACCGCATCGTCACCTCGCCGGGTCTCTGGCACACGAACGCCAGATGTCCTTCGTCGTAACGAACGGCACGTTATCGTCATGCGACTGCAACAATCAACGGGTGGAACAGATTGTTGTCATCATTCCGTAATACCCCCAGGTCACCCCCATGTCATGGCGTGTGCCCGCGCGACCGCTCGACATAGCATCACGGCGTGATCACGTGTGGAGTGCTGTTGGCCGCTGGCGCGGGCACCCGCTTCGCCGGACCGCACCACAAGCTGCTCAGCAACGTTGGCGGTCAACAACTGTGGCAGCGCAGCCTCGATCAGTTGATCGGTGCCGGGCTCGACCACGTGGTGGTGATCACCGGCGCGTTGCTACTCGATGTGCCGGCGGGTGTCACCGTGTGCCATAACGACCACTACCTCGACGGCCAGGCAACCTCGCTGCAGGTCGCCGTCGACCATGCGCGCAGCTTGGGCGTCGACGCAGTCGTGGTGGGGCTCGCCGACCAGCCGTTCGTTCAGTCATCGGCATGGCGTGCGGTCGCCGATGCACCCCCGACGTGTGCGATCGCCGTTGCCAACTACTCGGGCGTGCGCGGCCCCAACCCTGTACGGATCGCCTCCACGATGTGGCATCTGCTCCCCACTCGGGGCGACGAGGGTGCCCGATCACTCATCCGCGCACACCCCGAGTTGGTGTGCGACATCGCGTGTCTAGGCTCTGTTGCCGACATCGACACGCTGGAGGATTTCGAGCGATGGAAAAACTGCTGAACGAGTTTCTGGTACACCGCCCGATCGATCAGACCTGGGCTGTGCTCACCGATGTCGAGCGCATCGCCCCCTGTCTGCCGGGAGCCGAGCTCCACGAGATCGAAGGCGACATCTATCGCGGGGTAGTGAAGATCAAGCTCGGCGCGATCTCCACGGCGTTCAAGGGTCAGGCCAAGTTCGTCGAGCGCGACGACGCTGCTCACCGGGCCGTGCTCAACGGCGAAGGCCGCGATACCACCGGCAAGGGCAACGCATCGGCACTCATCACTGCCTTACTCACCAAGGTGTCCGACGACGTGACCAAGTGCGAGGTCGAAACAGAGCTGCACATCACCGGCAAGGTCGCCCAGTTCGGGCGCGGCATCATGGGCGACGTCAGCAAGAAGCTGATGAACCAGTTCGCCGCCAACCTCAACACCATGCTCGATCAACAAGTGCCCGATCAACAAGTGCCCGATCAACAAGTGCCCGATCAACAGGTGCCCGACGAAGCCGCACCTGCACCAACAGCGGTAACTGCAACGCCAGCCGCTGCCCCGCTGGCGGCCGCTGCCCCTTCGGCTGCACGCAAGATCGATGGCCCGGCAGCTGCGCCCATCGAGATCGGCGAACTCGCCGGCTCGGCAATCCTGAAGCGACTGCTTCCGCTGATCGGCGGGTTGGTACTCGTGCTGCTCGTCGTACGGCGGATGCGCCGCAAGTAGATGAGCCTCGACGACCTCGCCGCCGTCACCGCACTGCTCGGTCGGGTTCCGGAAGGCGACTTCGACGTGGTCGTGCGCGACGCAGCTGGTCAGCCTGTGGTGCTATGCAACGCGCCGCTGTTGCATGACGGTACGCCCATGCCCACCCGATACTGGCTTGTGGGGCGAGCCGAGCACCTCGCGGTAAGCCGGCTCGAGGCCGCTGGCGGAGTACGGCGGGCCGAGAACGACCTCGACCCGAACCTGGTCGCCGACGCGCACCGACGCGCCGCTCGCGAACGCGATGCTGCGCTCCCTGCCCACCACGTGGGGCCGCGACCATCAGGCGGCGTCGCTGGCACCCGGCGGGGCGTGAAGTGTCTGCACGCGCACTACGCCTGGCACCTGGCCGGAGGCGACGACCCTGTGGGGCGCTGGGTGGCAGAGCAACTCCAGACCAGCAACCCGTCGAGCAACCCGTGACCGCGCTCGTGGTGATCATCGGCGCCGACACCACCACCGTCTCGGTCGGCGAGCTGCAGTACGTAGTGCCTGTTGGCGCGGCCATGCTCACCAACGCGTTCCTCACCACTGACCCGCCGCGCCCCGAGGAGCTCACCAACGCCATCGGGCTGTGCACCGACCACTTCGACGATCTGGTTCGCGGGGTGCCCGACATCACCGAGGCAACGTGTGTCCAGGTGGCCGGACACGAGATCACGGCCATCGCCGCCGTCGAAGCAGGCCACCGCCTTGCGCTGCCGTTCGTCCTGTCGCGCGGGGCCGCCGAGGACGTGTTTCGCACGCTGGCCACCGAACCGACCGTCGCGCGTGCCCACAACCCTGGGCTCGAGGCGCCATTGGTCGGCACAGTGGTGGCAGGATGCTGCGTGCTCGTCGCCCTCATCCGCCGTCTGCATCTCGACCAGGTCGAAGTCATCGACGTCGTCGAAGTCATCGACGTCGTCAACCTCATCACGGACGCGACGTGAGCTTCGGCCGTCGCTCGCTCGGCCATCCGGCAGCGCCCAACACCGCGTTGCGTCTGTACGGCCGACGTGTCATGCTGCGGCCCCTCACATCGGCCGACTTCCCGCAATGGACCGAAGTACGAGTGCGCAACGAGCAGTGGCTCACGCCGTGGGAACCCCGCCGAGCAACGGCGTTGGCAGACCCCACTCGCGATCGTGAGGCGTTCGTGGCGCGGTGTTCGGCTCGCGACCGCGAACGCCAAGCCGGCCAGGCGTTCGGGTTCGGTCTGTTCGTCGACAATGCCTTCGCCGGCGAGGTCAACCTCAACAACGTCGTTCGCGGTGCCATGCAGGGTGGCACGGTCGGCTACTGGATCGACCGTGCACGCGCCGGCCAACGCCTGGTGGCCGAGGGAGTGACGTTGGTAGCCCGGTTCGCGTTCGAAGATCTCCACCTGCACCGCATCGAGATCTGCATCGTGCCCCGCAACACCAACAGCCGCCGGGTGATGGACACGCTCGCCATTCGCGACGAGGGTGTCGCCCTGCGTTACCTCGAGATCAATGGTGCTTGGGAAGACCACGTGCGCTACGCCCTCACCACCGAAGAGTGGCATGAGCGACGTGGTGAGTTCGCCGCTGCCTGGTTCGCACCCGACAGCGGCGAGACCAGCTGATCGATCTCGAGCGGGCAGCTCAGGCCTGGTCGGCAGCCATCTTCGTGGCTTGAGCCTTGGCAATGCGCACGTTGGTGCGGCGCTTCCACATCTTCAGCTTCCAGTGGCGCTGGGCCTTGGAAGATGACCGACCGCGATCGACGTCGTGGTGGTGCTCTGGTACCCAGGCCGGGCCCGGTTCGTGCACCTCGTCGGGCTCATAGCCCGAACTGACCTGCGCCACAACGCTGTGCAGTTCGCTGTTGATGCGATGCCGCTCGTTGTGAGCGTGGGCTCGTGCATCCATCTTCGGCGGCGGGGCCGAATCCTGGTTGCGATGACGCTGGCTCATCTGGTACCTCCGTGGATCGTCGGAACGTACGAATGCGCTTCGTGACTTCACCGTAGACCACAGGTCGCAGCCGAAGCACGCCACTTCGGTAACAGTTGTGCGCGCTTTTACTCAGCTCGTCTTGGAGCTGATGCGGGCCTGCAGTGCGGCAAGGCGCTCTGCGAACCACGGCTGCCTGGTGCTCCACACTTGCGGATCGAGCTCGCGCTTCACCGCTGCGGGATGATCGTCGATATCGGCCATCGCCTGGATCGTCTTTTTGACCTCGATCGCCAGCTCGCGCGGCACCGACGCGGCCCGAGCTGCCATCTGCTGCGCCTCAGCGAGCAGTTGGTCGTCATCGACACAGCGGTACACCAGGCCGATGCGCTCGGCCTCGGCGCCGTCGACCACCTCGCCGAACACCACCGTCGCAAACGCATTTTGCGGCCCGACGATGCGCCGCAACATCCAGGTGTGCCCGCCGCCCGGATGGATGCCGATCTGCAGGAATCGGGTGTCGAACTTGGCGCGGCGGGCCGCTATTCGGACGTCGCAGCCCAGCGCGAGGTTCATGCCGGCTCCCACTGCCGCACCGTTCACCGCTGCCAGCGTGGGCAGCGGACTCCGCGCGATGCGCAAGAACCCTTCATAGATGCTGCCGAGGCTCTGCTCGCTCGACTCCGACAGGTTTCCGAGGTTTGCCCCCGCGCAGAACGCCGGCGCGGTGCCCGTGACCACCAGCGCACCGATCGAGGTGTCGGCTTCGATGGCATCCATGGCGGCCACGATCTCGGTCACCATCGCAGCGGTGAGCGTGTTGCGTTCGCCAGGGTTGTTGAGCGTGAGGGTGGCCACGCCGTCGGCGGTGGAGACAAGCACAAGGGACATGAGATGCACCGTACCCGCGCCGTACCTGCCCACGAACGTCCGGGAGCGCGGTAACGTCCGAGGGCATGCTCGATCACGTGTTCACCGACGCCATCGGA
This sequence comes from Ilumatobacteraceae bacterium, assembly GCA_043748395.1. GTDB lineage: Bacteria > Actinomycetota > Acidimicrobiia > Acidimicrobiales > Ilumatobacteraceae > JAYTNH01. Next base: position 4,613 of record JAYTNH010000125.1, read on the forward strand.
GCGCTGCGCGATGCGTTCGAAGCGTCATTCCTCGAACGCCAAGCATTCGACGAGCACTTCCAGGTCGACGTACTCATGGGCGACCTGTCGTGGGAGACCAGTTACGGCTTGCCGGGTGAAGGCCTGCCGCCGCGTGTCGTCGCCCACGTCACGTTCGATTGGCCCACCTGGAGCCAGACCTCCTACCGGCGCTGGTACGTCGACGAGGTGCTCGAACAACAGCCGGCGATCGAGATCGAGATCGTGTTCCGCGTGCAGCGCCTTGCGGGCCAGCCCGACCCGGCCTTGGTGCAGGCGGTCACCCCCGACACCAGCCCACTCATCGGCAACGAGCGACTCGAACGCGCCGGCGCCACGGTCGAGATCTTGTATCCGGCCGAGTCGATGACGCCAGACGACGGGCCCGAGCACGCCATCGAGGTCACCTACGAGGGCGTGTACGAGCTTGCCGAAGAGACGCTGGCCGATGGTGCCAGCACGTTGCTCGACGATCACTTCGGCGCGCTGGGCGGCTGGATCGCCGCCACCTTGGTGAAACTCGCCGACCTGAAGTTCGAGTTCCGCCCCGCCGACGACGCATCCAGCTGACGCCGCCTCACCTGCCCGACACCTGACTCTCGACCCCCGACACCTGACCCCGCCGCCCGTCGCCCGTCGCC
>JAYTNH010000126.1:0-8138 GCA_043748395.1 Ilumatobacteraceae bacterium
TCGAGGGAGCCGACGTACTCGCCCAGACGACCGGCGGCTTCTGGCAGATCAGCATCGACCTCGGCAGCCAGCGCCACAGGGATGAGCGCCGTGCGGCCATCCAAGGCGAGCAAGCCCGAGTCGGCCGGTAGTGACCGAGGGTCGACTACCGACTGCGAGCCAGGCGCTCCCTGGAGCGATGCGACCAGCGCGTCGAGACCCGCTGGGGAGGTAGCCAGCGGATCGGTCTGTTGGTACACCACGTAGGCCGCCTCAGCCCCGAGCGAGGCGAAGTCGGTGCGAAGTTCATCGCGCACCTGCTGGCTCACCGAACCCTGCGCCTCCCACCCTGCCCCGCTGAGCGCGCCGGTGAGCGTGATCGCCAGCGGCGCGGCGGCGAATGTCACCGCTGCCCATGCCAGCATCACCCTGCGACGTCGACGGGCGCTGAACCGGGCGATGCGCGCCAGCAGGCCAGGTGCCCCTTGGTGGTGGTGGCCACGCTCGAGATCTCGGTGCGGTTTGTGTTGGGGTTGAGTTGGGACGTCGATGGTCACGATCGGGCTCCTCTGGGTGAAGAAGCAGAAGCCTATCGTATACCCCTAGGGGTATATAACGTGGGTCGCCCCGACGCCGGTTCCGTGGGCCTTGTGGCCCTAGCGAGGCCCGCCGGCCTCGCCATACCATCGACCTATCAACGAGCAGACATCTCCGTATCTGAGCCAGAACGACGCGATCATGTGGATGGTCGAGGCCGATCCGTTGCTGCGGTCGACCATTGTGGGTCTCGCGTTGCTCGATACCGCACCCGACTGGCCGTCCCTCGTGGCCAGGGTCGAGCGCGTGACACATCACGTACCCGAACTGCGCGAGAAGGTGGTGCGGCCGCCGCTGCACCCCACCACGCTGCGGTGGGTGGTCGACCCCGCATTCGACCTCGGCTACCACCTGCGCCATGTGCGCCTGCCCGAGCCGGGCACCATGCGCGAGCTGCTCGACGTGGTTCGTTCCGCTGCTATGTCGGGCTTCGACCGCGAGCGCCCGTTATGGGAGTTCACCTTGATCGAGGGACTCGACGGAGGGCGGGCAGCGCTGTGCATGAAGGCGCATCACGTCGTCACCGACGGCATCGGTGCGGTCCAACTCGCTGCGCACCTGTTCGACTTCGACCCCGACACCGCCGACACCCCTGCGACCACGCCCGCGACCACGCCTGCGACCACGCCTCGTGTTCCGACGGCGACCGGTCAGTCTCCAGTGGCGCTCCTTCGCGATGTCATCGACCACGACGTCGATGGCGCCTTCGACTTCGCCCGCCGACACATCACCTCGATCGTGCCCGACCTGCTCGACGCCGTACGGCACCCCCAGCGAGCGGTCAGCGACGCCATCGAGACGTGGAAGTCGATCGGGCGCACCGTCGCACCCACCCTGTCGCGGAAGTCGACGGTGATGACCGGGCGCACGCTGGCGAACGACCTCAACATGATCGAGGTGCCGGTCGAGGCATTGAGGGCGGCAGCACGCACAGCGGGGGGCTCGTTGAACGACGGGTTCCTCGCCGGCATCACGGGCGGAATGCGCAGGTACCACGCGATTCATGGAGCCGAGGTCGACGACCTCAGAGTGGCCATGCCGATCAGTCAGCGCGGCGCCGACGACGCAGCCGGCGGCAATCACGTCACGGTCATGCGGTTCACGGTTCCAGCCGGCATGCCCGACCCAGGTCTGCGCATCGCTGCACTCCACCAGGTGGCCAGCAAGATTCGGGCCGAGCGATCGCTTGCCCACACCGAGGCCATCGCTGGCGCGCTCAACCTCATGCCCAAGGGGGTGATCGGAGCGATGCTCAAGAAGGTCGACTTCCTGGCCAGCAACGTGCCAGGCATGCCGCTGCCGATGTATCTCGTCGGCTCGCGTGTGCATCGGTTCTACCCGTTCGGCCCTACGGCTGGATCGGCAGTGAACATCACCCTCATGTCATACGACGGAACCTGCTGCATGGGCGTGAACACCGACGCGGCGGCGATCCCCGACCCCGACGTCTTCACCCAATGCCTGCGCGAAGGCTTCGCTGAGGTCGTGGCCTTGGCAGACACATCAGGCAGATCAGCCCGTCGAAAGAGAGGGTCGTGAGATGGACAGAATGAGCCCGCTCGATGCCACGTTCTTGAACGTCGAGGACGATGTCACCCACATGCACATCGCCTCGTGCGCCATCTTCGAAGGCCCGGCGCCGGCGTACGCAGATCTGGTGGCGCTGTTCGAGAGCAAGCTCGGTCTGGTGCCTCGCTATCGGCACAAGGTGCGTTTCGTGCCTGGTGGCATCGCCCGACCTGTGTGGGTCGACGACCCCCACTTCCGCATCGAGTACCACGTGCGCCACACCGCGTTGCCGCCCCCCGGCAACGCGGTGGATCTGCGCAACCTCATGGGTCGTCTGATGTCGCAGCAACTCGATCGGAACCGGCCGCTGTGGGAGACATGGGTGGTCGAGGGACTCGCCGACGGCACCTGGGCGCTCATCTCGAAGGTTCATCACTGCATGGTCGACGGAGTCTCGGGCACCGACCTGATGGCCGTCATCCTCGATACCCAGCGCAAGCCGAACGCCACGGCGGTCACCGAGTGGCGACCGCAGCCCGAGCCCACCGACACCGAAATGCTGCGCAGCGCGATTGCCGATGCAATGGTGAGTCCCTACGAACTCGTGCGTTGGGCGCGAGCACGCACGCATGGCCCGCGCAAGCTGGCGAGCGACGTCGGCGTGTTCCTAACCGGCGCGAAGGCCTTGGGGGGTAGGCTCCGCCCCAACACACCGCTATCGATCGAGGGCAACATCGGGCCACACCGGCGCTGGGTGTGGGCCCGCACATCGTTGGCCGACGTCAAAGAGGTGCGCAGCGCTCTCGGCGGCACCGTGAACGATGTGGTGCTGGCCGCGATCACCAAAGGTTTCCGCGACCTGTTGCTCTCGCGCGGCGACGTCATCGATGGTGCTGTGGTGCGTTCACTCATCCCCGTCTCGGTGCGATCAGGCGACGACCACAGCCTGAACAACCAGGTGTCGGCAATGATCGCCGAGCTGCCCGTCGGCATCGCCGACCCGGTCGAACGACTGCAGGCCGTGTGTGCCCAGATGCAGAGCCTGAAGGAGTCCCACCAGTCCGATGCAGGAGTCACCATCAGTGAACTCGTCGGATTCGCCCCTCCGGCGCTGCTCACCATCGGTGTGCGGGCGGCCACAGCAGTACTACGCCGTCTTCCTCAGCGCAGCATCAACACGGTCACCACCAACGTGCCCGGGCCACAGATCCCGCTGTATGCGTGCGGGCGCGAGATGCTCGAGTACTTCCCGTTCGTACCCCTCTCCCAGGGTGTGCAGACCGGGGTGGCGATCCTGTCGTACAACGGCAAGGTCGCGTTCGGCATCACGGGCGACTGGGATGCCTCACCCGACATCGACGTGCTGGCCAACGGCATCGAGGCGGGTGTCGACGAACTACTGAAGCTCGCCCGGCGGGCCAAGCGACGACGGCGCGCCGCATGACGTTGATCTGGGGTGGTTGACCGAGGTGGAATGATGGGCGGTCATGGACTACCGCCTGATCACCCGTCAAGACCGCAGCGCGCTGCGCGCCTTCGCCGATCGCATCGATCAGCGCGATCGGGGGTTCTTCGACCGATTGCTGTTGCACGATGTCGCGATCGAGAGCTGGACCGCAGCAGTTCCGGCACGCCGAATCGCAGCGTTCGACAACGACACCATCGTGGGGCTGGCAACAGTGGTACCGGGGGTGGGATGGAGCGCGCACGTGGGCGAACTGCGCGCCGTGGTGCAGCCCGACCAACGTGGGCTCGGCGTGGGACGCGAACTGGTAGATCGCAGTGTCACGCTGGCCACCGAGATGGGGCTGTCCAAGGTGACCGTCGAAGTGATGGCCACCAATTCGGGCGCCAGGGCAATGTTCGAAGGGCGTGGGTTCGAGCACGAAGCAACCTTGGTCGGTCAGGTGCTCGACGGCAACGGCGAACCGCGCGATCTGCTGGTGCTCAGCGTTTGGCTCGGACCGTAAGGCGCGACCACGCACCGACGAACACCTGATCACCATGCTGCAGCACCACGGGCACACCTGGCATGAGCGGCACCGCCGATGCCGTCGGCCGACACCCAGCATCGATCACATAGGTGCCATTCGTCGACGACAGGTCGACGACCGTGAGTTGGTCGGCGTCGTAGACGAACTGCGCGTGCCGGCGCGACACGCCGCGATCGGTGGCGATGGACACGCCAGGCTGAACCGAGCTGCTGTCGACGTGACGACCGATGAGGGTGGTGCGTTCGGTGAGTTGCGAGCGCAGCAACGGGACCTCTGACGACTGCGGGCACGCACGGTCGGCCAGGGTGCCCTTCAGCTCGTACCACTCGGGGTCGATGTCGATGTCGACCGACCAACTGCGCACCGTTGATTGGTGCGCAAACAAGTTCGTGTGCTCTGACATGCTGGAATCAAGCGTAGCCACGGCGACAAACCACCAACCGTCACCCCCTGGGGGTTGACCATGACAGTCTGATGGGCGTGAGCATGTTCTCCGATGCAGCCGAGCGAGTCGGCGCCGGCGCGGATTCGCTGGGCGAGGCACAAGCCATCGTCGCGGCGATGACCAGCGCCGAGCGGCTCGAGTGCCTCGACGGCGACACCGACTTCTGGCCGGGCCTCGCCGGAATGATCGGTGGCAACTACGGCGACGGCACACACAATGGCGGGTCGTGCGCGCGACTCGGCGTTCCCGGTATCGCGTTTTCCGACGGGCCACGCGGGTCGGTGATGGGGCCGGCCACCTGCTTCCCCGTCAGCATGGCCAGGGGCGCGGCATGGGATCGTGATCTGGAGCGGCGAATCGGCGACGCCATCGGCCTCGAGCTACGTGCTCGGGGGGCCACGCTGTACGGCGGGGTGTGCGTCAACTTGCTGCGCCACCCGGCGTGGGGTCGCGCCCAGGAGACCTACGGCGAAGACCCGTTCTTGGTCGGCGAGATGGGGGCCGCGCTCGCCCACGGCGTACAAAACCACCTCATGGCATGCGTGAAGCACTTCGCGCTGAACAGCATCGAGAACGCCCGGTTCCAGGTCGACGTCACCGTCGACGAGCGGGTGCTGCACGAGGTGTACCTGCCACACTTCCGTCGCATCGTGCAGAGCGGCATCGCCTCGGTCATGAGCGCGTACAACAGTGTCAACGGCGAGTGGTGTGGCGACAACCGTCACCTGCTCACCGAGATCCTGCGCGAGCAATGGGGTTTCAATGGCTTCGTCATTTCCGACTTCATCTTCGGGCTCCGCAATGCGGCAGCATCAGTGCGCGCGGGGCTCGACATCGAGATGCCCTATCGCATGGTTCGGCATCAACATCTGGCCGAGCAACGTGCGCGGGGCGAGATCAGCCAAGCCGAGATCGACGCCTCGATCGCACGCACGGTGGCTACCCAGCTTCGTTTCAACGCCCGAATCAGCGCCAGTCATCCTGACGACTCGGTGCTCGCCTGCACCGAACACATGGCGCTCGCCCGCGAGGCGGCGCACAAGAGCATCGTGTTGCTGCGCAATGACGGAACACTGCCACTCGACCCAGCCGCGCTCCGCCGCATCGCCGTCATCGGTGCGCTTGCTGCGCAGCCCAACCTTGGTGACCGCGGCAGTAGTCGGGTCACTCCACCATCGGTTGTCACCCCGCTCGATGCCCTGCGCGCAGCGCTGCCCCACGTCGAGGTCGTGCACCACGACGGCGTCGACCTGATTGCGGCCGCCGAGTTGACGACAGGCTGCGATGCGGCCATCGTGATCGTCGGCTACACCTACGCCGACGAGGGCGAATACGTCGGACTCGAAGGATCGGCCCACCTGCAGCCCATGTATCCGCCGCGCGGACCCGAGGTCGGTGATTTGCTCAGCGACGCGTTCGCTCGCGCGGCCGGCGATGGTGGCCGACGCGCGATGGGACGCGGCGGCGATCGCACATCGTTACGTCTGTCGCCCGACCACGAGGCGCTCATCGCCACCGTGAGCGCCGCTCATCCACGAACGATCGTGGCGATCATGTCGGGCAGCGCCGTGGTGATGCCATGGATCGACGACGTCGATGCTGTGCTGATGGTGTGGTACCCCGGCATGGAGGGTGGGCACGCGCTTGCCGACCTGCTCCTGGGCGCCGTGTCGCCATCGGGCCACCTGCCGTTCACGATTCCTACCGACGAGGCACACCTCCCCCACTTCGACCCCACCGACACCGCAGTGACCTACGACCGCTGGCACGGCTACACCAAACTGCGACGCGACGGCGTGGCACCGCACTTCCCCTTCGGCTTCGGCCTGTCGTACACCGCGTTCGAGCTCACCAACGTTGGCCTCGCCGATCCGTCTGACGTCCCTGCGCCAGCCACAATCACAGCCACAATCACCGTCACAGTCACCAACACCGGGCACGTCGCCGGTTCCCACGTTGCGCAGGTGTACGGCGGGCTCATGGCTTCGGAACTGGTGCGTGCTCATTGGCTGCTGGTCGGGTTCGCACGAACCGACGTGCTGCAGCCCGGCGAAGCCGTGACCGTACATGTTCGCGTGAGCCTCGATGCGCTCGCGGTGTGGCGCCCGGCCCACCAAGATCTGTGGATCGAGCCTGGCGAGTACCGCTTCGCGGCCGTGTCGCACAGTGGCGAGCTAGACGTGCACGGCCCCGCCGGCGAGGCGATCAACACGGTGCTCTACGCCGTCCACTGAGTACCGTCGGGGGCATGGCCTCATCCCATCTGCCCGCCTTCTTGCACCCGTTCGCCAAGCCCACACGCGAGACGTTCATCTCGATCGTTCGTGGTGATGGAGCGCTCGTGTGGGATGCCGACGGTCGCGAGTACGTCGATGGCATGGCCAGCCTGTGGTATTGCGCCATTGGCCATGGTCGCGCCGAGGTCGCCGACGCGGTTGGCAGACAGCTCTCGACCCTGGCGGCGTACTCGTGCTTCGATCCGTTCACGAACGGACCGGCCGATGACCTGGCACACACGTTGCAGGGCATCGCCCCGATGGACGATGCGCGGGTGTTCTTCTGTGGGTCCGGCAGCGAAGCCATCGACACCGCCATGAAGTTGGCCAGGGTGGCGCACGTGCAGGCCGGTCAGCCGCAGCGCAAGCTCATCATCAGCCGCACCCGCGGCTACCACGGCGTTGCCTACGGCGGCACCAGCGCACAGGGCATCGCCCCCAACCGCGAGCACTTCGGGCCGTTCGTCGAGGGCGTACTACAGGTGCCGGCCGACGATGTCGAGGCGCTGGCCACCATCATGCGCGAGCGGGGTCACGAGGTTGCTGCCGTGCTCACCGAACCGGTGCAGGGCGCCGCCGGCATCTATCCCCCGGTCGACGGTTACCTGGCCTCGCTGCGCAAGCTGTGCGACCAACACGGCGCCTACCTCATCTTCGACGAAGTCATCACCGGCTTTGGTCGACTCGGCTCATGGTTCGCGTCGCACCACTTCGGTGTGCGCCCCGACATGGTGACCTTTGCCAAGGCCGTCACGTCTGGCTATCAGCCACTCGGCGGCGTGTTCGTGGGGCCCGCACCGCGCGCTGCTCTCGAAGCCGACACCGACTTCTTCTTGCGTCACGGCTTCACGTACTCGGGCCACCCGGCCGCGTGCGCGGCGGGCCTGGCCAACATCGCGATCATGCAGCGCGAACAGTTGGTAGAGCGCGCGGTGCATGTGGGCCAGCGCCTGGGCGCGGGCCTTCAAGCACTGGCCGCCGACGGCGTGATCGATCATGCCAGGGGCGAGGTCGCGATGTGGGCTGCGGGCCTGCGCCCCGATCAGAACGCCGTCAACGTACGCGACCGCATGCTCGGTCTCGGAGTGATCACGCGGGCGATCAACACCGACACGCTCACGTTCTGCCCGCCGCTGGTGATCAGCGACGAGCAGATCGATCGCGTCGTCGACGCTTTGGCGACAGCACTCGGCTAGGGCGCCGGTGGCGACATGGCCGGGGGTGGGCTGGTGCTCGCCCCGCGCTTCGACACCAGACCGCCGAGAACGCCACCCACGACCAACCCCAACAGGGGCAGCAGTGTGACGACGATGCTGTTGAGCGGAACCACGCCGAACA
>JAYTNH010000127.1:0-8517 GCA_043748395.1 Ilumatobacteraceae bacterium
GGCGACGGCGTCGACGAGGCGTTCGATCACGAGGTCGGTGTCGTCGGTGTTGACGAAGATCACCACGTCGGCACCGGCACCGATGGCGCGTTCGGCCGCCTCGGACACGCTGAAGTTGTTGGTGACCGCCTTCATGCCCAACGCATCGGTGAACACCAGCGCATTCGCATAGCCGTACTCGCCGCGCAGCAGATCGGTGATGGCGGCGCGCGATAGCGAGGCCGGCACGCCCTCGGCGTCGGTGAGACCGGGCACGTCGAGATGACCCACCATCACCGCAGCTCCGGTTGTGGCGAGCGCGGCGTACGGCAGCATGTCGCGGGCCCGTAGCGCATCGAGTGGCGCGGTTGTTGCACCACGGTCGTGCGTGTCGGCCGAGGCCGAGCCATGACCGGGGAAGTGCTTCAGCACCGGGAGGATGCCGACCGACTGCCAACCGCGCACCACAGCCGCGGCCATGTCGGACACGACAGCGGGGTCGTTGCCGTACACCCGACTTCCGATGGGGCCAGTACCCGCAGGCGGACCGACGTCGACGACCGGCGCGAACACGATGTCGATGCCCAACGCCCGCACCGCCACTGCGTGGCGTGTGATGAGTTGCTCCACCTCGGCGGCTGTCATTGACGCGCCCGCCTTGGTCGCCGATGGCAGTGCTCCCAGGCTGTCGAGTCGCTGTACCGTGCCGCCCTCTTCGTCGGTGGCGATGAGCAACGGCAGCGATCCCGCCGTCTTGAGTGCGCTCAAATCGGCGGCGGTGGAACCCGAGGTCCAATTCATCAACACGGCCCCGCCGACTCCCCAATCGGCGAACTCGGCCGCACGGCGTCGCAGTTCGTCGCCGTACACCGCCGGCCACACCACTTGCCCGGCGCGCACTGCAATTGGCAGCGTGGCGACGCACTCGATTGCAGTCGGTTTCGGCGATGTCGGCGCCACTGTGGACGGTGAATCGGTGGGCAACGGAACGGTGATGGACGGACTGGAAGGAAGCGTGCCGGCAGCGATGGTGGACGGCGCGGCCGACGTGTCTGGCTGTGCTGCGGGTGCCTCGCCGGCGCACGATGCCGGCACCGTGCCCAGCAACAGGCACAACAACATCGGCGTGACGGCGCGGGAGCGCATCGGCCTACGGCTGCAGTTCGACTGTGTCGGTGATCGACAGGTCGTGGGTGATGAACTTGGCGAAGCAGTTGTCTTGGTCGATGCCGTTGTCGACGCAGAACTGCAGTGCATCGCCCGGCTGAGCACTACCGATGGGCACGATGCTGATCCACAGGTTGGACGACTGATAGTTGAAATCGGCACTGAACAACAGCAGCGCATCGAAGCGCTGTTGCAGCTGGGCATGCAACGCAACGATGTCGGGCAGTTGGTACACGATGCCGTCGGCCTCGATGCCCGGACGCTTGGCCGAGACCTGTGGCACCCACTGGCCGACCAACGACTCGGCTCGCGCGAAGTCTTGGGCGCGGAGGAACTCGAGCAGCTCAAGTGGATCGGTGGGGATGACCTCGGGCGGCGGGGCCGTTGTGGCCGGCGTAGTGGGCGTAGCCACTGTGTCGGTGGGGGTCGGCTGCGTTTGAGCGGGCGGCGTTTCGGTGGGTGTTGTGGCGGCGATCGTGGCCGCGCTGGATGGCGTCGCAGCCGTATCGTCACCGGCGATCACGAGTCGGGTGACGCCGAACGAAGCGGCCGTGAGCGCGACGAATCCGACCACCAACGGCCACAGCGGCGAGGCGGGGGAACGTTCGTTCACGAGGGCGTTTCAGCCGTTCGGCTCTGGGCCGCCATCACCAGGGCGACCACCGCTGCGACGACCATGGCCGCGAGGCCCAGCGTGGTGACGATGTGTGGCGTTCTGTCATCTGCACCGGGATTGAACGCTCCGATTCCGACTGGCGTGGTGCCCTGTGATGCTTGCGTGGTGAACCACTGCCACAGCGCGATGCTGATGCCTCCGAGGGCAAGCCCGATGCCCCACACGCGCCGGTTGAGAAAGCCCACCACGCCACAGATCGCGATGAGCACGAGCGAGCCGAGTCGCAGGTACAACAAAGCCGGCGGCGCGTTGGCCAGAGTGAAGTTGTCGCCGAACGACGCACCGTCGACTGGAACGAGCGGGCCGACCATCACTGCAATCGCACCGGCGGCTCCGAGCAGTCCTGCGCCGCTGGCGAGCTTGGCGCGACCGTCGGCACCCGCCTCGCGAAGCGACAGGGCAAACACCACCAAGCCGGCCAGGGCCGCCACCGCCAGTATCCAGAACCCCGGCTCGCGGGTGAAGGTGACCGTGCCCGAGTCGCCGGCGCTGAGCGCAGCGAACTCGGCACCCTCGAACTGGCCGATCACAAAGGCGATGCCGAGCATCGCGATTCCGGCGATCGAGAGCCCGGCACCGCCGGCCAAGCCCGTTCCAAAGCGTCGTCCGGTGGCTCCGAGCACAGCGCCTCCGATCACGACGATGGCACCGATCACGGCGGCGACCGTGAAGTTGCTGAACACCTCGCTCACGGTCTTGGACTCGTTGAGGAATGCGAACGTGTCGGACTGGATGGTGAACAACTTCACGAAGGCTGCGACGATGACGAGCAGACCGGTGATATCGGCCATGACCAGTAGCGGTGTGATCGCAAACGGGGTGCCAACAGCCAACGCCTGTGTCTGATCGGTGTTGGCGGTGGGCCATGCCCCGGCTGCGCCAGGGTCCCATTGGGTTTGCTCCACCACCGTGAGCGCCGTCGTCGCGTCGGTAAGCGGCGGTGGCAGAAATGGGGCCGACGTGAGGGTGGTCGGCGGCGGAACAGCAGCGTGTTGAACGGTCTGTTGCTGCACCAGGGGCGGCTGGGCCGCCACCAACGTGAGCGATGCACCACACGTGCTGCAGAATCGTTGGCCTTCGGTCGCCGGGGCCGCACACGACGGACAGAACATCACGGTCTTCCTTCTGGGCGCTGCTGAGATCGAGACGCCCTGCCTGACTCTAGGCCAGGAGCGATTTGCCCAGCCGATCAGATCGACCCGGTGAGCTCGTCGGTCTGCCACGCGGCCACTGGCGCGTCGCCGGCGTTGAGGTGCTTGGCCATGCGGTCGAGTAGGAAGCTCTCGAACTCGCTGGCCGGCAGCGCGGGCGCATAGAGGTGACCCTGATGGCGCACGCAGCCGAGCGCGATGAGCGTGTCGGCCTGCGCGCCCGTTTCGACACCATCGGCCGTGACCGACAAGCCGATCTCGCGCACGAGCGAGATGATCGAGCGCACGATCGCGCGGTCGTGTGGATGTGCGGTGATGGTGTCGATCGATGAGCGATCGATGCGCACCTCGTCGAGTGGGACCCGACGCAACAGGCTGAGCGACGAGACTCCGCGGGCAAAGTCGTCGAGGCACACGCGACCCCCGAGGCTCCGGAACGAGGCCAGGTTTGCAGCCGCCGACGGTAGATCGCCCGTGACCGCGATCTCGGCCACGTCGACGGTGAGCAGCGTGGGGTCGAGACCTTCCATGAGCAGATCGATCGGCCGGTCGCGCCAGGTTCGAGTCATGGTGGACGGCGTCGCATTGATGCGGAAGCGGAAGCCCTCGGGCAAGCCGAGCATTGCCAGTCGCCGCACGTGCGGCCTGGCTGCGGCGAAGACCCGTTCAGTGACGCGATCGAGCAGGCCCGCTTCCATCGCCGTGCGAATGAACCTGCTCGCGGGCACGACCGAGCCGTCGCGCTGCACCCATCGCGCCAACAGTTCGGCGCCCACCAGGCGACCGGTGACAGCATCGATCTCGGGTTGAAAGTAGGGCACGATCTCACCGCTGTCGATGGCTCGACGCAGTGCTTGTTCGGCCTCGATCTTGTTCGTCAGTCGCAGTTGCATCGACAGATCGAACATCTCGACTCGATTGCGGCCCAGTGCCTTGGCGCGGTGCAGTGCGCCATTGGCATGACGAAGCAGCTCGCTGGTGGTAGAGCCGTGAGCGGGTGCCGATGCGACGCCGACGCTCACCGACGACGGCATGTCACGACCTTCGGCATGCACGGGCTGGGAGAGCACACCGATGATGCGGTGCGCCACCGCCAGCGTGTGTTCGGCATCGAGTCCGGGAAGTACCACCACGAACTCATCGCCACCCATGCGTCCGACGACACCGCCTGCCTCGATGCTCCGCGCGAGGCGATCGGCGATGATGGTGAGGAACCGGTCGCCGCCGCGATGGCCGAGGGCATCGTTCACCGCCTTGAACCGATCGAGGTCGATGAACAGCAGTCCGACCGGTTGGGTTGGGGTCGCGTCGGCGAGCAGTCGGTCGAGGTCGGCGACGGTACCGCGCCGATTACTCAGACCGGTGAGGTGGTCGTTGCGCGCCTGCTGGGCGAGGCGCACGTTCGAGTCCTCGAGTTGCAGGTTCGCCTCGCTGAGCGCAACGCGCTCGTGTTCGAGTTGCGCCACCAGGTGCTCGCTGCGCACTTGCAGATCGATGGCTTCCATCACGGTGCGATGGACCACCTTGTGCAGCACGACAAGCGCGATGAGGTAGAAGCCGCCAACCAGCGCCAAACCACGGAGCCGCCCGCTGTCGGCCGAGAGTAAACCGGCCGATGTGGAGACCCACAGTGACACCACGAACAGCACGAAGTAGTCGCGACGTGTAGCCGTGACCAGCGCCGCAACGGCTGCGGCGGTGGCAGGGAACAGCGTGAACATCGACGTCACTTGCTCGCCCGCCGGCGCGGCCACCCATGTGGCGAGGCCCATCACAGTGCCCGACCCAACGAACGACACCCCAACGGCCGATGCGACCCACCTCGACACTGGCCGGTCGACGTCGCGTCGGCGATAGCCGGAGAGCGCGAGCAACGTGACCAGCGTGACGACCACTGCCCACAGCGACCACCAGCCGCGACGACCGACGGGCAGGTCGGAGCCGAGCACCGAACTGACGATCAGGGTGAAGGGGAGCAGCAGGAACGGGAGCGGCCCGAGGCTACTCACGACGGCGGCGATGGCGCGTTCGCGCACTCGCGCCGGTTCGCCTCGGGCAGTCGTAGCCCGGTCGATCGATCTTGCGTCGGCCTGCTCGACCATCGGCGTCCTTCTGTCAGCAATACTACGTGGGGTGGGGAGTTCTACACGGTTAGTGAGATTATACTCTGACGCGGGCTGCGGTCAAGCAACTTCGTGCAGTGAGAGTACGGTTTCATGACGATGCCGACGAAGATGGTCGAGTGATCGACCCTGCTGCTCGTACCTCGATCTCTGCAGGTGCCCCTGCCTGCGGTCGTTTCGCGCCATCACCCACCGGGCCGTTGCACGTCGGCAACCTGCGTACGGCGTTGTTGTCGTGGCTTGTGGCCAGATCGAGCGGCGGGCAGTGGTTGGTGCGCATGGAAGACCTCGATCGTGTGACCTCGTCGGTCGAGCACGAAGCCGACCAGTTGTTGTCGCTCGAGCTGCTCGGCCTGGTCAGCGATCACGAGGTAGTACGTCAATCGCAACGATTCGAGCGCTATGCCGCCGCCATCACCGATCTGACTGCTGTGGGTCGTGTCTACCCGTGCTATTGCACTCGCAGCGAAATCCGAATGGCGGCCCATGCCCCCCACGGTGCCGCGCCCGATGGTGCGTACCCGGGTACGTGCCGGCGGTTGACTGCATCGGAACTCACCACGTTCGAACGCGAGGGCAGGCGACCGGCGTTGCGACTACGCGCCGACTCCGCAACATTGGACGCCGCCGAACTGACGGTGCACGACCTCGTCGCCGGTACGTACGTGGGCCGCGCCGACGACGTGGTGCTGCAGCGCAACGACGGGGTGCCGGCGTACAACCTCGCGGTGGTGGTCGACGACGCCGCCCAGGGGATCACTCAGGTCGTGCGCGGTGACGACCTGTTGGAATCGACACCGAGCCACATGCTGTTGCAACGCCTGTTGCACCTGCCGACACCGCAGTATGCGCACGTGCCACTGGTGCTGGCGCCCGACGCAAGCCGCTTGGCGAAGCGACACGGGGCGGTCACCTTGGCCGATCTCGCTGCGCGTGGCGTGAGTGCCGCACAGGTGTTGGCGCGTCTCGGTGCAAGCCTGGGGCTCTGTCACGAGCGCGAAGTCGTGACCGCAGAGTCGATGCTTGCCGGGTTCGAGCTGAGCGCTATTGGTCGCGAACCGTGGACCCTCACCGCAAGCGAACTGTGACTGCGAGCTGCCACCTCTCGCACACGGAGGTTCGGTAGGGTAGAGGCCACCCCGTCCATCCCAGGAAACGAACGAATGACTCGGCTTCGCACGGCTCGCACAACTTCTACAGCGCTGCTCGTGCTGTCGGCGCTGGTCACCCTCGGGGCGTGTTCGGCGGCGAGGGAAGCGAGCCCGGCCGGGGCTGGCGGAGCGAACGAGACGCCCGCCACGGTTCCGTTGTCGGGCCTTCCTGTGTCTACCCCCACCGGCACCACTGTGCCCGGTAGTGCCGAGCCCGTCACCGTTCCCTCCACGATCGCGCCGACCTCCGTTGCGCCTAGCTCCGTCGCGCCCACCACTGCGGCGCCCACCACCACGCTGGCCCCCAACGTCGAGATCGTGGGTCCGTCCGCGCAGGTCATCCAGGCGGTCGGCACTCGCAACGGCGATCCCACCGTGGTGCTGCAGCTCCGCTTGGCCCAGCTCGGATTCTGGAACGGCGAACCTGATGGCCAGTACGGCCAGGCCACCACGCAGGCCGTCATGGCATTCCAGAAGTACCTCGGCCTCCCGGCCAGTGGCAAGGTCGACGAAACCACCGCGGCCTGGATCACCAACTTCCCCGAGCGCGCTCGCGGTCAGTCCAACGCCGGCACCCTGGTCGAGATCGACAAGGCCAAGCAGGTGTTGTTCATCATCGTTGACGGCAAGACCACGTGGGCGTTCAACACGTCTACAGGCAGCGAGAAGCCGTACGAGGCGATCAACAAGAACGATCCCACCAAGATCGAGACCGGCGATTCGGTGACGCCCTCCGGGTTGTGGAAGACGAACCGTGAGCGTCCAGAAGGCTGGTGGGAAGGCGACCTCGGCGAGATCTATCGGCCGAAGTACTTCAAGGGTGGCATCGCCATTCACGGCATGACCAGCGTGCCCAACTACCCCGCGTCGCACGGCTGCGTACGCGTCAGCGTGCCCGCCATGGACTTCATCTGGGCCGCAAACCTGGTGCCGCTCGGCACCACGGTGTGGGTCCACAACTGACGTGCTCCCCGACATTGGGGTGATCCGCCCCTGGACCGACCCCGAGGTCGTCTCGATCAACCGCCTGCCCGTTCGCACATCGGGCACATCGGGCCCAGCCGAGCAGCGGCTCACGCTCAACGGAAGCTGGTCGTTCAAGTTGTTCGATGATCCCGATGCGGTGTCGGCGCGTGCTGTTGGTGGCGACTGTTCGCGGTGGGCGCGCGTGGCGGTACCGGGCAACTGGACGCTGCAAGATGTCGGCGATCACCCTCACTACACGAACGTGCAGATGCCGTTTCCCGGTCCGCCGCCCACGTTGCCGGTGCGTAACCCAACGGGTGTGTACCGGCGTGAGTTCGCGGTTCGCGCCGGTTGGGGGGGCCAGCAGATCGTGCTGCACATCGGCGGTGCCGAGAGCGTGCATGCAGTGTGGGTGAATGGAACCTTCGTGGGATACGGCACCGACAGCCGCCTACCCAGCGAGTACGACATCAGCAGCCATGCCCACGTGGGCCGCAATCAGGTGACCGTGGCGGTGATGCGCTACAGCTCGCTCAGCTACGTGGAAGACCAAGATCAGTGGTGGATGGCCGGGCTGCACCGCGAGGTGTTCATCGAGGCTCGCCCGCGTGTGCACGTGGCCGATGTCGTCTGCAACGCCGACCTTCGCACCACCGATGGCAGCGGGCTGCTCGACGTCACCTGCACCGTGGGCTTCGTCGACGCTGCCCAGCCGGGTTGGCGCATCAGGGCCAGGGTGCTCTCGCCATCAGGCCGGTCCGTTGGCGGCGTTCGCACCGGCGACGTGCCGCACCGTTTCGAGCGGCCCTACGTGTTCACCGGTCATCAGGTGTCGGTGCAGTGGGAGCTCGCGCAGGTGGCCGCATGGTCGGCCGAGACACCACAGCGTTACCGGGTGGTGGTCGAGTTGATCGCGCCCGACGGTGGCGTGGCGCACACCGCCGAACGCCACGTGGGTTTCCGCCATGTCGAGGTGCGCGATCGGCAACTGCTCGTGAACGGCCAGCCGGTGTGGATTTTCGGCGTGAACCGCCACGACCATCATCCCGAACGTGGCAAGGCTGTGACCGAGGCCGACATGCGCGACGACCTGCTGGCCATGCGACGGCACAACATCACGTCCGTTCGTACGTCGCACTACCCCAACGACCCGCGCTTCTACGACCTCTGCGACGAGATCGGTCTCTACGTGATCGACGAGGCCAACATCGAGAGTCACGCGTACAACACGAGCCTGTGTGACGATGCCCGCTACCGCAGCGCATGGTTGGCCAGGGGTTCGCGCATGGTCGAACGCGATCGCA
>JAYTNH010000128.1:0-11989 GCA_043748395.1 Ilumatobacteraceae bacterium
CCGGTGTTGATCACCTGATCGAAGCCGTCGAAGTGACCATGCGGGCCGATGTACCACATGCCGAAGCTGGGGTCGTTCATCACCTGAGGCACCTTGGCAGCAAGACCGTTGATGAGCTCGGTCGACACGCCAAGCGCGACCGCGTACACCAGGTAGCGCTCCCACAAGATGAGATGGCCAACCGGCGCCTCGTCGAGCTGTGAGAAGTCGCGCAGGAAGCTCTTCAGACCGTTCGCCTTGGCCGCCGCCTCGACCCCGGCCTGCGTGCGGTTCATCAGCACGCGTAGACCCGCGACCAAAAGCACAGCGGCGAGGCCGATCGCCACCCACCCGATGTTGTTGCGCAGTCCGGCCTTCACGATCCATCCGCCAACGCCGATGGCGAGACACAGACCAACGAGGAGCGCGAGGTTGAGTCCGCGCGGCGGGCTCTCGTACTTGCGCGACTTGAAGTCGGCGGCGACGTCGGCGGTGATGCCCTTCAACGTCGCCTGCGCCTTGGTCTGATGCTTGCCCGCCCACTGCGTGAGCTCCTCGGAGGTGGCTTCGGTGCCGCCGCGGAACACCATCTCGAGCAGGTCGCGCTCGTACGGCCGCAGGTCACCGAGTGGCTTGCCCATCCAGTGATAGGTGTGCACCGTCTTGTCGGGGCCGAGCCTTTCGGTGCGTTCTCCGGTGATGCGCAGATAGCCGCGCTGCGCGAGGTCGATCAGCGTGCCTGCAAACACCGTGCCGACTGGCGCGGTGCCACGCTTGATGGTGCTGATGGCGATGGCGGGTGGATCGTCGAGCGGCTCGCGCCAATACTCGCCATGCACCTCTTGGCTCTTGCGTTCGCGACCACCCGCGATCCACAGTGCGCCGGTGCCCGCGATTCCGCCGAGTGCGAGCAATGGAGTGACGATCCAGCCGAGCTTCTGCTTCGACTGCAGATCGTCGATGCCCTGCTGAAGGTTGGTCTCCTGAGTGAGGATTCCGGCAAGCTTGGTGGTGCCATCGGATGGTGCTGTGAACGCGGTCGCCGGCACGGCTGCACGCAACTCGACGAACTGTTGCGCAGGTACATCGGTGACGGTGGCGATCATTCGTGACTGCTGCACCGTGAGGTTGCCGTTGGTCGGGCCGTGTGCGAAGCCGCGCAGCACGGTGGTGTCAGTGTCGAGGGTTTGGCCGTTGACGGTGGGAGCGATTCCTGGCGGGAAATCGACGGTGATGGTCATCGAGCCGACACCAGGATGATCGCTGCCGATGAACTTCCAGTTGAGGTCGGCGACGTCGTCGCCTACCTGCAGCGCGTTCACCACGTGATAGGTGAGCACGAACACCTCGATGGTGTCGCTGGTGGGCCGGCGCAGCGCCCACTCCCATTCGCCGCTCACCGACCGAGCTGGCGGGATGACCACGAGTGTGCCCAATGCGTCGCTGGCCGTGAAGTCGACCACTTTGTTGCGGTCGCTCTCGAACGAACGGATGCCGAAGTTGAACGGGCCACCGTTGAAGTCGTAGGTGACCGTTTCGGTGACGTCCATCGATGCGTCGGGGTTCACCACCACAGCGGTGACCACGGATGGCAGCGAGAACGACTTGTCGGCAGCGGCGGGCTGCACCCACGCCGTTGCCGCAATGGCGGCGCCGAGCAAGGCGGCGACGACTGGGCGCCGGAATCGGGACATCAAAGTTTCATTCACGCTCTGATTCACCCTCTGATTCACCCTCTGATTCACCACAGTTGCAGCTGCTCCCATGTGATGGCGACGTCGCTGATCAGCTGCCAACTCAAGCGACCGCGCCCAGTGGGGCGACGTACCTCGATGCGTTCGGGTCGCAAGCTTCGGGCCGCGCCGTTGGCGTCGAACACCGTAATGCTGCCGTCGATGCCGAGCGAGCCCATCTTGCCGCTCAGCCATCGTCCCCCTTCGATCTTGCGAAACCGTACGGGTTCGCCCAATCGCAGGCCGACGCGCTGCACGGTGGCAGCGTCGACCACCACTACAGCGCCGCCATACGCGCCTGTAGGCGGCGCATGCCGGCGAGCCAGCGGTCGTAGTCGGTGGTCTTGCGTTGCAAGAAGGTGAGCACCTCGGGGTGGGGGAGGATGAGGAAGGTCTCGGCGCGAATAGTGGCCACTGCGACCTCGGCCACCTCGTTCGGCTCGAGTACTGATCCCGAGGCGCGCACCACGCTGTTTGCTCCGCCGTCGGGCCCGCCGTCGGCGTTGAGCATGTTGGTGTTCACGCCTTGCGGGCACAGGCAGCTCACGCGAATGCCGGCGTCGCCGTAGGTGATGCTGAGCCATTCGGCGAACGACACTGCACCATGCTTGGTGACCGAGTAGGGAGCCGACCCGATCTGGCTGAGCAGGCCGGCGGCCGATGCCGTGGAGCAGAAGTAGCCCTGGCCGCGTTCGAGCCAGCCGGGTACGAGGTACTTGGCTGCCCAACGATGTGCGTGCAGGTTGACGTTGAACGCAGTGGTCCAGTCGTCTTCGGTCGTCTCCAGGTCGCGGCCGAGGGCGACACCAGCGTTGGCGAAGAACAAGTCGATGGGACCGAATGCTTGCTGGGCTGTGTCGATGAGGGCGCGGTTCCCTGCCTCGGTGCCAACGTCGGCGGTGACACCGAGTGCGCTGTCGGCGCGCTGGGCGTTGAGCGAATCGGCAACTGCCGTAACGCCAGCAGCCTGGAGATCGGCCGCCACGACAGTGGCTCCTTCGGCGTGGAAGCGCTCGGCAAGCGCGCGTCCGATACCGCCGGCTGCCCCGGTGACCACCACATGCTTGCCGCTCAGTTCCATGGCTGCGATGGTAGGCGTCACAGGTCACGAAACATGACGTTCACGGTACGATGCACACCAGGAGCCACTCCGACCAGATACGGTCGCAGTACCAACCCGAGCACCGAGGAGCACACGATGACCGAGACCAACGAAGCCGTCATCAACGAAGCCTTGAGCGTCATCGACAAGGCCCTCGGGCAGATGATGCGTCGCGAGTTGGTGTCGTCCGGCGAGATCACCGATGTGCTGCTCGATGTGCGCACGCTGCTCACCATGTCGGCCGTCACCATGCCCGCTGTCACCGTGCCCGCAGTCACGGTCATGGGCGAGCCCGTCTCCGCCGACAGCTGACACCTTCGCCCCTCGCCGTGGTTACGCGGCAAGCAGGTCTTTGAAGGCGCGCTCGAGACAGCGCCGCAACAACTCTGGGTCGGTCACGGCTGCGGTGTCGATGTTGACGCCCATGTCGAGGCTGTGGTTGTAGCTGAGCAGCGTGAGGTTGAACGCGACTCCGCCGAGCGGACCGACCGGGTAGTTCTCGAGCAGCTTCGCGCCGGCGATGTATACCGGCACGGGCGCGCCGCGCACGTTGGAGGTGGCGAAGTCGATGGTCTGTGCCTGTTGGCGGGCGAGGCGCGTGATGACCGACGTGGGCAGGCTGGCAGCGACCGCAGCCAGGGTTTCGAGCGACGCCGACGCGCTGGCGTTCTTGGCCTCGCCAACCGCAGCCTGAATGGCGGTGAACCGGTCGGCGATGGGCATGTCTGCTGTCGGCACCATCATCCGCGCCAGTGAGAATGCGTTCGAGCCCGAGGTCTCGGTGCGGGTGCTGATGGCCATGCTCGCCCGCAACAGATCAACGGGCGCCCCCATGTCGCGGTGATAGCGCCCCGCCGCCTCGGCGGCTGCGGTGAGGAACGCAGTGTTGAGCGTGCCGCCGAGCTTGCGCGACGCATCGCGGGTGGCTCCGAACGGCGCGCGGAGCACTTCCATGCGACGCATGAGCGAGCGCTGCGTCCACAGTGGCGAGTGTGCGGCATCGGTATCGCCGAGCTGGCTGATGATGCCCTTCACGGTCTCGGCTGCCGCACTGCCTGCTCCAGGCAGACCGGCCGGGTCGCTGAGCAGATCCTTCACCTGGCGCAGCAGGCCCAGTGGCATGCGCAAGCTTCCGGCCAGCATGTCGCGCAGCATGTCCTGTGACGGCTGCGAGGCTGCCGCGTGCTCGTCGGCAGCGGCGATCATGTCGGGGTCGAGGGGTGCGAGCTCTGGAGCATCTCGCTCGAAATCGAGGAACTGCAACGACAACTGCACCCCTCCCTCGCCGTCGACGATGGTGTGATGCATCTTCTGGATGAGCGCCGACTTGCCGCCCTTCAGGCCATCGACCAGGAAGTATTGCCACAACGGTCGGGTTCGATCGAACGCATCGCAGGCGATCAGGCTGGCCAGATCGAGCAGTTGGCGCATGCTGCCCGGCTTGGGCAGAGCGGTGTGGCGCACGTGATAGCGCAGATCGAAGTTCGGATCGTCGACCCACATCGGCGCCGTGATGTTGGCCGGCGCGGGCTGCACTCGCTGACGTAGACGGGGCACCGCGTAGGTCGCACGTTCCATCCGACGTAAGAACGCCTCGAAGTCGGCTGGACAATCGAGGATGGTGACGTTGGCGACGTTGCTCGACAGGTGCGGATCTTTCTCGAGCCGCCACATCAGGCCCTCGGCGTCGCTCATCTTGCGGTCGAACTGCGGCAGGTCGGTCATGTCCGCCGACGTTACTCCGACCCAGCCCCCCGTCCCCGGGCCACAGCGGGCGCTCAAGCTCCAGGTATGTGGAGTTCTCGCGCCCACCGCCGGGGGGTTAGAGGCGGCGGAGGGCTGACTTGGCGGCTTGGCCGAGCGCGAGGCCGACCACTGCGCCGCCCACCACGTCGGAGGCGTGGTGGATGCGCACGTAGGCGCGACTGCCGCCGACGATGGCTGCCAGGCCGAACCAGATTGGAGCGGTGCGTGCACCACCCCACTTGGTGAGCAACGTGGCGGCGAAGAACGCCGCCGAGGCATGGCCACTGGGAAAGCTGGAGGTTGATGGCGTGCGCACCACGAAGCGATCGTCGCCCGAGGTGGTGGGTCGGGTGCGGCGGAAGAGTCGCTTGATGCCTTGGTTGACCAACAGGCTCTCGGCGCCGAGCAGCACGGCGAAAACTACGGCTTGATCGGCCCGGCGATTGCTGGTGACGCCGCGCGCCGTGCCGACGATGTGCCAGATGAGGCTGAAGTCGCCAAGGCGGCTGGCCGCGGTGAACACAGCATCGGCGGTTGGGTTGCCCCGGAGTTGTTCGAGCCGTTCGTCGGCCCAGGCGTCGAACGCCGCGATGCTGGTCATGCAGGGGCCAACGTACCGAACCGCAGGGGCGCTTCGAGCGCGGCCAACTGCGGATCGCCACCGAAGGCCGGGCACCACGGCTTGTAGGCGCACGAGTTGCACAACGGACCCTGGCGAGGCTGGAAGTCGCCGCTCTGACACGCACGCTCGACTGCCTTCCACACCGCGGTGGTGCGGGTGATGAGGTACTTCACCGACTGTTCGGTGGGAGTTGCCGTGATGACGTCGCCAGACCTCAGGTACATGAGCCGGATGGCTGCAGGGCGTTGACCAAGCACTTGTTGACACAAGAACGAATAGAAGTGCACCCCGCCGAGGCGACTCTGCTCGTACTTGGCCGCCGGCGACCGGCCGGTCTTGTAGTCGGTGACCACCAGCCGCCCCTGCTCGTCGAGTTCGAGGCGATCGATGATGCCGCGCAGGGCGAGGGCACCGACGTTGGCCTCGAGTCGTAGCTCGAGGCCGATGTCGCGCACGACGGTTGGGTCTTCCATCGCGAAGTAGGCCTCGACCAGTGTCCACGCGTCGGCGAGGAACTTGTGCTCTTCGTCGGGCGAAAGATGCAACTGCGTGAAGTCAGGATCGACCCGGTACTCGGCCGTGGTCTGCTCGAACGCGGGTCGAGCGGCGCCAAGCGTGCGTTCGGCGGCAGGTTGAGCGAAGAGTAGTTCGAGCACCCTGTGTACGAACGAACCTTTGGTCATGTGTGCGCTCGGCGGCTCGCTGATGCGCTCGATGCTGGCGAACCGGAACGCCATGGGGCACGAGGTGAATGCCTCGACTCGGCTGGGAGACAGGCTTTGGGGCACTTCGTACATGGTGCTCATCGTAGAGAAGGGGTGCGCGATGGTGTGACCGTGCTCATCGAGCGGCGGAGGCGATGATGTCGGCGACCTGATCGGGATGGGTCATCGGGCCGAAGTGGTCGAGTTCGTCGACCTGCAGGTAGCGGCCGTTGGGCAACTGCTCGGCGATGCGTTCCGACACTGCGGCCGGCTGGAACTGCATCACCCGACCGGCGATCACGAGCACGGGCACCTGAATGTCGGACAACAACTCCCAAGTGCAGTGATGGCCGCCCATCTCGAACGTGCGCGCCTCGGTGTCGGGGTGGCACTTCAGGTGCACATGACCGTTCGGGTCTTCGCTGAAGCCGAAGCGCACATACGCCTCGAGCGCCTCGGGTGTGAACGCGTTCAGTGGCGGCTTCGCGGCGTAGTTGTCGATCGCCGCTTGGTACGAGGCGAACGACGCCCGGCGGCGGCGGGCAGCCTGCACCATGTGGCTCGGTTCGTCGGCGGGCCGGATTCCCTCGCTCGGGAACACGATCGGCTCGAACAGCACCAGCGACGAGAACCGCGCCGGATCGCGGTGCGCTGCCATGAGCAGGCAGGCGCCGCCCATCGAGTGACCGAAGGCAGCAACCGGGCCTGGTAGCGAGCGCGCCATTGCCTGTGCGTCGTCGCCGTAGTGGTGCCAGCCGATGTGTTGCCCGTGCGGCTTGGCCGTGTCGCCATGGCCACGGAAGTCGAACGCGACGCTGTGGAACCGTTCGGCGAGCGAGTGCGCAAGCGGCAGGTAGCAGCGACCGTGGAACCCGGTGGCATGTGCGATGACCAGCGTCGGACCCGACCCCCCGAGGTCGTGCACGGCGAGCTGAACGCCATCGGTGGAATCGACTGTCATCGCAGCATCCTGCTCGGACGACTGCTGGACGAGCGAATCGACTATGAGTTCTTCTTGCTGCGGCGCCGCCAGAAGATCGAGATCAACCGGTCGAGCAGAACGCCGAGCAAGATCGATACGAAGATCGACCAGCGCACCGTGGTGTTCCAGTTGAGAAAGAGAAAGTCGAGCTCGGTGCGGTCTCCGTTGCGTAGGAAGAACACGGCGATGATGGCAGCCAGGAGACCAGCCGCAATCAGCGCGATGTTGGGTCCGCTACGACCGCTCGCCGCACCCTGGCGTCCGCCGTCGTTCCGCTCGTTGAAATCGCTCATGGAGAGCCTCCCTTCAGACCCACATCATGCACCGGTCGGCTTGGGTTCGCGTGGCAATCCCAACAACCGTTCGCCGATGATGTTGCGTTGCACCTGGCTGGTGCCACCGGCAATGCGGCCGCCCGGCGCGGCGAGCATGCCGTAGGCCTCGGCTCCGTCGAGCATCGCGTCGGCACCGGCCAACTCGGCGCGAAGCACCGCTGATGCGAACATCATCTCGGTGATGCCGAGCTTCATCAGCGACGCGGCAGTCGATGCGATCGGTCCTTGGCGCTGAGCCATCGCCTTGAAGGCTGTGCCCTGCGAGAGCAGACCGGCGAGTCGTTGGCGGGCGACGGGGCCGAGCTCGCGGCCCTCGCCGAGCTTGGCCATCGATTCGAGGCGACGTTCGAGACCGATGATGCTGGTGCCGATGTGGCCGCGCTCGCTGGTGAGCACCGCCATGCCCACTCCCCAACCGCCGTGCAACGGGCCGAGCAGATGGTCGGCGGGTAGGTCGACATCGGTGAAGAACACCTCGTCGAACTCGCTCTCGCCGGTCATCTGCTTGAGCGGGCGAACCTCGATGCCCGGCAGGTGCATGGGCACCAAGAAGAACGAGATGCCCTCATGTTTGGGGGCGTCATGACTGGTACGAGCCATGAGGATGCCCCAGTTGCTGTAGCGCCCGCCGCTGCACCACACCTTCTGGCCGTTGATGATGAAGCGGTCGCCATCGCGATCGGCGCGGGTGCTCAGACCAGCCAGGTCGCTGCCCGCCCCTGGCTCGCTGAACAACTGGCACCACACGTGGTCGGCGCGCAGCGTGGTGTTGAGGTGGTGCGCCTGTTGGTCGGGTGTGCCGAAACGCTGGATCGCTCCGCCGGCAAGTACGAGACCTACCATGTTGAGCAGTGGAGCAACGCCTGCGAGTGCGCACTCGAGCAACCACACGCCGTTGTGTTCGGCGGTGAGTCCCCGGCCGCCCACTTCGGTAGGCCAGTGGATGCCCGCGTAGCCGGCGTCGTAGAGCTGTCGCTGCCAAGCGATGCCATGTTCGATGAGATCGGGCGGGCAGATCGCGCCGTAGTCGCGGGGAGCTGCCGCCCTGTTCGTGGCCAGCCACTGGCGGGCCTGTGTCTGGAAGTCGTCGACGGAGATCACACCGCCGAACGTATCGTGCAGGCCGTGGCTGGTACCGACCCAACGATGCGCGCGAGCACGCTCGAACTGGTGAAGGCATCGGGCCGCCTCGTCATTCCGGCAGGATTGCCGATTGCCGATCGCCGCGATGATCTGCTCGCGGCCATCCGCGACCACCAGGTGGTGATCGTCGCCGGCGAGACCGGCTCGGGCAAGAGCACCCAATTGCCGAAGCTGTGCCTCGAGCTTGGCCGCGGTGTGGCGGGGCTGATCGGTCACACACAGCCCCGACGGGTGGCCGCCCGAACCATCGCTCAACGTGTTGCCGACGAGTTGGGGGTCGAGCTCGGAGGCGCCGTGGGGTATGCGGTGCGGTTCACCGACAAGGTGGGCGCGAACTCGCTGGTGAAGGTGATGACGGATGGCATCCTGCTTGCCGAGTTGCAACGTGATCGCATGCTGCGTCGCTACGACACGCTGATCATCGACGAGGCCCACGAGCGCAGCCTCAACATCGACTTCATCCTCGGCTACCTCAAGCAGCTCTTGCCGAGGCGACCAGATCTGAAGGTCATCGTCACGTCGGCGACCATCGACACCGAACGGTTCAGCGAGCACTTTCTCGACGCACCCGTCGTCACGGTCAGCGGCCGCACGTACCCGGTCGAGATGCGCTACCGGCCGTTCGGCTTGGAGCCCGACGACGATCGCGATCAGGTGCAAGCCGTGTGCGATGCAGTGGTCGAGTTGCAGCGTGAGGGTGACGGCGACGTGCTGGTGTTCCTCAGCGGTGAACGCGAAATCCACGACACCGCCGATGCGTTGCGGCGCATGGACGGGGGCCGCACCGACGTGCTGCCCCTGTACGCGCGGCTCTCGTCGGCCGAACAGCAGCGCATCTTCCAACCACATACCGGTCGGCGCGTGGTGCTCGCCACCAACGTGGCCGAAACGTCGCTCACCGTGCCGGGTGTGCGCTATGTGGTCGACGCCGGCTCGGCGCGCATCTCGCGCTACAGCCTGCGGTTGAAGGTGCAGCGGCTACCCATCGAACGCGTATCGCAGGCGTCGGCCAACCAACGCGCCGGCCGCTGCGGGCGCGTCGCCCCCGGCATCTGCATCCGGCTGTACACGCGCGACGACTTCGACGCTCGCGACGAGTACACCGAGCCCGAGATTCTGCGCACGAACCTGGCGTCGGTGATCTTGCAGATGACGGCGATCGGTCTGGGCGATGTCGATGCCTTCCCGTTCCTCGACCCACCCGACAAACGTGCGGTGCGCGACGGCTATGCACTGCTCGAAGAGCTGAGTGCCATCGAGCCCGTGACGCATCGGTTGACCAAGCTCGGCGGCCGGCTGGCGCGTCTGCCGATCGACCCTCGCCACGGCCGCATGATCATCGCCGCCGAACGCCATGGCTGCGTGCGTGAGGTGATGATCATCGCCGCTGCGCTGTCGATTCAAGATCCGCGCGAGCGCCCGACCGAACATCGGCAGGCCGCCGACGAGATGCACCGCCGGTTCAACGTGGATGGCTCCGACTTCCTCGTGCTGGTGAAGCTGTGGGACTACTTGCGTGAGCAGCAGCACGCACTCAGTTCCAGCCAGTTCCGCAAGTTGTGTCGTGCCGAGTACCTCAACTACCTGCGGGTACGCGAGTGGCAAGACCTGTTCAGCCAACTGCGGCAGGTGGCGGCCACACTCGACATTCGCACCGGTAGCGAAGCAGGGCACCCTGATCGCATTCACCAGGCGTTGCTGGCCGGTCTGTTGTCGCATCTGGGCATGCGCGATGGCGCGAGCCGCGAGTTCCGTGGTGCGCATGGGTCGCGGTTCGTGGTGGGGCAGGGGTCGTCGTTGTCGAAGCATCCTCCGAAGTGGCTCATGGCAGCCGAGCTCGTCGAGACCAACCGGCTGTGGGCTCGCATGGTGGCAGCCGTGCAACCGGAGTGGGCCGAGGAGCTCGCCGGGTCGTTGGTGAAGTACTCGTACGGCGATCCCACCTGGGACCCTCGCCGCGCCGGCGCGATTGCATTCGAGCGGGCCACCCTGTTCGGGCTGCCCATCGTGAGCGGCCGGCGCATCGGATACGACCGCGTCGACAAGACCGTGGCGCGCGAGATGTTCGTGCGATGCGCGCTCATCGAAGGTGATTGGCGCACGCACCATCGCTTCGTTGCCGACAACTTGCAGGTGCTGGCCAATGCCCATGAGCTCGCCGAGCGGATGCGGCGCGGTGACCTTGTTGACGACGAAGGCTTGCAGCGGTTCTACGAGCAGCGCATCGGCCCCGACGTGGTGACCGGACGACACTTCGACAAGTGGTGGAAGACCGAGCAGGCCAAGCAGCCCGACCTGTTGACGGTGATAGTCGAGCACCTGCTCGGCGAGCTCGATGCGGGTGCCGATCACCCCACGGTGTGGCCACAGGATGACCTTGCGCTGTCGGTCACCTATCGCTTCGACCCCGGAGCGCCCGACGATGGCGTCACCGTGCACGTGCCGCTGGCGGTGCTCAATCGGGTACGCATCGACGGCTTCGATTGGCAGGTGCCCGCATATCGCGACGACCTCGTCATTGCACTGGTGAAGACGTTGCCGAAGGAGGTACGGCGTGAGCTGACGCCGGCGGCGCAGACTGTACGGGCCGCGCTCGATCGCTTGAATCGGCATGGCCACGAATCGACCGAGCCGTTGGCAGTGGCACTGGCTCGAGCGCTCTGCGACGTGGCGCCCGCCACGGTCACTGCCAACCAGTTCGACGTCGAACGGGTGCCACAACAACTGCGCACCACGTTCGCGGTGCACGACGGCGGCGGGCGAGTGGTCGGGTCGGGTCACGACCTCGACGTGCTGCGCTACCAGTTGGCCAAACGACTGCGCATTGCTGTGGCGGCCGCGTCGCCGGTCGACGAGCGGCGCGGCATCGTCACGTGGGATGTCGGTTCGATCGAGCGCGAGGTCGAGACGTCGCTCGGTGGTGCTGTGGTGGTGGGCTACCCGGCCCTGCTCGACGATGGCGACAGCGTGTCGCTGCGCGTGTTCACCAACCCCGGCTTGCAGCAGCGCGTCATGCGGGGCGGAGTGCGACGCCTACTGATGCTGGCTACGGCGCCGTCGCGTGCCGCGGTGACGCGCGGGCTGAGCAATGCCCACAAGCTCGCGGTCGCACGCTGTGGCGTGGTGACGCTCGACGAACTCGCCGACGACTGCATCGCCGCGTCAGCCGACGAGGTGATGCGCGACGCACCGCTGCCGTGGGACGCCCTCGCGTTCGAGGCGCTCCGCAAGCGAGCCAAGGACTCGATGGCGACCCTCGCCGGTCAGGCGATGCAGCATGCGGCCGCGGTGTGTGTTGAGGCCATCGCCGTCACCGAGCGCACCCACCGCCTGGTCGTGCCAGCGGTGCAGCCGGCCGTCGCCGATTGCCAGGCGCAACTCGGCCGGTTGGTGCGGCCGGGCTTCGTCACATCGACCGGGCTGGGCCGACTCCCCGATGTGGTGCGCTACCTCACGGCAATCGACCGCCGACTCGACAAGCTGACATCTGATCCGCTGCGCGATGCGCAACGGATGGCCGAGGTCGTGCAACTCGAGCGCCGCTACTCGCGATTCGTTCGGCACGCCGACGCCGACGCGATCACGCCCGAGGTGATCGACGCCGGTTGGATGCTCGAAGAGCTTCGCGTGGGCTTGTTCGCCC
>JAYTNH010000129.1:0-11179 GCA_043748395.1 Ilumatobacteraceae bacterium
CGTTTGGCCCACCCCATCGCCGCCGACCCGTATGCCATCAGTCGGTCGACGGGCTGCTTCATCCTCATCGATCCGGCCACGCATGCGACAGCGGCCGCCGGAATGATCAGGGAGCTCACATGAGACCGTTCCCTGTGGGGCTCGATGTCGCCGGTCGCGCGTGCCTCGTGGTGGGTGCCGGTGCCGTTGCCGCACGCAAGGCTGCGGCGCTCATCGACTGTGGCGCTGATGTCACCATCGTCGCCCCCGTCGTTGGCCCCGAAGCCGCCGCGCTGCATGCGGTCGTCGAGCACCGGCGCTATGTGGCCGGCGAAGCGGCCGACTACTGGTTCGTCACCGCTGCCACCGACGACCGTTCGGTGAACCAGCAGGTGTTCGACGATGCGACGGCCGCCAAGGTGTGGGTGAACGCCGCCGACGATCCCGACCGTTGCACCGCCATTTTGCCGGCCGTGTTGCGGCGGGGGCCGATCAGCATCGCGGTGTCCACCTCGGGCACGGCGCCGGCGCTGGCGTCGTGGTTGCGCGACCGCATCGCCGAGGTGATCGGTCCCGAGTTCGAGCAGTACGCCGCCGAGCTCGCCGCTCGCCGCAGCGCGGTACACGCCGAGGGACGCAGCACCGAAGGCCTCGACTGGTACGCCCAGATCGACGAACTCGCCGCATCCAGCCGGCTCGTGGGCGTGTCGTCATGACCGTTCATCTCGTTGGGGCCGGGCCCGGCGACCCCGAGCTCATCACCGTGCGCGCCGCACGCCTGCTGGGTACTGCCGACATCGTGCTGCACGACCGGCTGATCGACCCGGCCATCCTCGACCTGGTCAGCCCGCACGCCACCGTCATCGACGTGGGCAAGGGCCAGGGCGAAGCGATGACCCAAGATCACATCAACGACCTACTGGTTCGATTCGGCAGGCATCGTCTCGACGTGGTGCGGCTGAAGGGTGGCGATCCGTTCGTCTTCGGCCGCGGCGGCGAGGAGGCCATTGCGCTGGCCGAAGCAGGCATTCCGTTCGACGTCGTGCCAGGCGTGACGTCATCGATCGCGGCACCCGCATATGCAGGCGTGCCGGTGACGCACCGTGGGGTGTCTGCCGCGTTCACCGTGGTGGCTGGCCAACGCGGCGCCGGCAATCCTCCCATCGACTGGCAAGCGCTGGCGCGGGTGGGTGGCACGATCGTGGTGCTCATGGGGGTGGCTCACCGGGCCGAGATCGCCGCCGACCTCGTCGCCGGCGGGTTGGCCGCCGACACGCCGGTGTGCTCGATCACGTGGGGCACCCACCGACACCAACAGGTGCTGCGCACCACACTCGAATCACTCGGCACCGCCGACATCCACAACCCCGCCACGATCGTGATCGGC
This sequence comes from Ilumatobacteraceae bacterium, assembly GCA_043748395.1. Classification (GTDB taxonomy): domain Bacteria; phylum Actinomycetota; class Acidimicrobiia; order Acidimicrobiales; family Ilumatobacteraceae; genus JAYTNH01. The sequence continues at coordinate 1,367 of JAYTNH010000129.1, forward strand.
GCCGTCGCCGCGCTCGATCTGTCGTGGGCACCCAACGTCGAAGCATTCGAAGCCGCCGCCGCGAGCGCGCGCTGACCGAACACGGAGCACACCATGACCCAGCACTACTCACTCGTCGGTACCGACCCCGAGATCGTCGCCGACATCGATCGATTCGAGTCGACGCTCGCCGACTACCTCGACGGCAAGGTCGACGAGGACGTCTTTCGCGTCTTCCGGCTCAGCCAGGGCATCTACGGCCAACGCCAAGGTGGGCACAACCAGATGGTGCGCGCCAAGGTGCCCTACGGCTCCATCCAGCCCGACCAACTCGACATGCTCGGCCACGTGGTCGACACGTACTCGCGAGGCTGGGGACACATCACGACCCGCCAGAACCTGCAGTTCCACTTCGTGCAACTCGAGCAGATTCCCGACGTTCTGCGAGCACTCGGTTCGGTGGGCATGACCACTCGCGAGGCGTGCGGCGACACCGTGCGCAACGTCGCCGGATGCCACTTGGCCGGCGCCTGCCCGCACGAGGAACTCGACATCAGCGCGTGGGCCGAGGCGACGCATCAGTACTTCGTGCGCAACCCGCTGGGCCAGCGGTTGCCACGCAAGTTCAAGGTGAACTTCTCGGGCTGCGCAACCGATTGCGGCCAGGCGATGTTCAACGACGTCGGCGTCATTGCCACCAGCCGCACGCTCGACGACGGCACCGCCGAGCAAGGCTTCCGTGTGTACATCGCCGGCGGGCTCGGCGCCAACCCGCATCCGGCCCTGGCGCTCGAAGACTTCACCGCGCGCGAAGACCTCATGCCCACCATCGAGTCGTTGCTGCGCGTGTTCGATCGCACCGGCAACCGCGACAACAAGCTTCGGGCGCGCATGAAGTGGCTCGTCGACACGATCGGCCTCGACGAGATCAGGCGCCAGGTGTTCCACACGCGTCGCCTGCTGCTCGCATCCGCCACCTACCCGGGTGGTATCCCGGCCGTCGTCGAGAAGATGGGCGACGCTCCGGCGGGTCGGGCCCCAGGTGCCGATGTGACCGTGATGGGTCAGGGCACTCCTGTGGCCCTCACCTCACGCGATCCGTTCGATCGCTGGAAGGCGGCCAACGTCATCCGTGGCGTCGCCAACAACACCGTGTCGGCGATCGCATCGTGCGAACTCGGCGATGTCACCAGCGATCAGTTCCGTGCACTTGCCTCGGCGCAGCGCGAGTTCGGGGCCGATGTACGGCTCACCAACCGGCAGAACTTCGTGTTCCGTGGTTTGACCGAGGCCCAGCTTCGCCCGCTGTACGACCGTCTGTCGGCGCTGGGCATGGCCCAGGCCGGCGCCGAACTGAGCCGTGACGTGGTGTCGTGCCCAGGTGCCGACACGTGCAACTTGGCCGTGACCCAATCACGCGGGTTGGCCAAGGCGATCGGCGAGGCACTCACCGCCGAGGGCCTCGACGAGGTGGGCGGCGTGCGCATCAACATCTCGGGTTGCACCAACAGTTGCGGTCAGCATCACACGGCCGACATTGGTCTGTTCGGTGCCGAACGCAGGGTGGGCGACCGCAGTGCGCCGGGCTACCAACTGCTGCTCGGCGGCTATGTGGGCGACGAGCAGATCGAGTTCGGCGACAAGGTGCTGCGGCTTCCCGCCAAGGCAGTGCCCGAGGCGACCGTTCGGGTGATCCGCCGCTTCGCCGGCGAGCGCACCGGCGGCGAGACGTTCCGCAAGTGGTTCGATCGCTCAGGCGGAGCCAAGGCGCTCGCCGCCGAGCTACGCGATCTCGACGCCTTCCCCGACCACGACCTGCAGCCCGAGTTCTACATCGACTTCGACGAAGCCTCGCCTTACAGCGCCGAAGTCGGCGCCAGCGAGTGCGCCACCTGACCGACGTGCGTTGAGGGGGTCAGCTTGGGGGCGGTACTGAGCGGTCGCTCACCCAGTTGCCATGGAAGCCGAACGGCACACGCTGAGGCAACGGCACGCGTGCCACGGCGGGACGATTGAAGTCGGCGGCGTCGAGGATCACGAACTCGGCGGTGCCGGCCGGCTCGTCGTGCACGAATGTGACCAACCAGCCATCGTCTTCGGCCGTGCCGCCCTGACGGCCGATGAACACCGGCTCGCCGGCACTGCGGCCCGGGCCGTGATCGAACACCGACCGCTCGCCGGTGTGCATGTCGAACTTGAGCGTCGGCCAGCCGGGCTCGGTGTTGGGACTCGCGCAGTAGCCGTAGCGGTACGGCTTGCCGGTGAGCGAGCCACGATGACGCGGGAACTCGGTGCGGCCGTCGTCGATCACGCTGGTGCCGATGGTACGCCGGACCGGATCGACCACCCACCGCTCGAACCGTGCGAACCCGTCACCGAAGGGTCCCAAGATGTCGGTGTCGAACATGCGGTCGTACATGCACAGGTCGATCACGACCGTGCCGTCGGGCGCGTCGTAGGCGTTCATCGGATGGAACACATAGCCGAGCGGCGCATCGATCCACACCATGTCGGCCGCCTCGCCTTCACGGGGCAAGAGCCCGATGCGGCTGCCGTAGTCGGGGTTCCATCGGAACGGGAACTGACTGGCCATCGCTAGGTCGAAGTCGACCGTGACCGACATGTCGTAGGCAATCGCGTACTTCTCGGTCAACGACATGTCGTGCATCATCACCATGCCAGGCACGGGAATGTCGACGGTGCGCCGCACCTTGCCATCGGCGGCCACCACGACGTACTGCACGTGGTCGATCCAGTGCGGCCAGGCGTAGACCATGGCGTGCATTTCGCCGGTGTCGGGGTCGGCCTTGGGATGTGCGGTGAACGCGCCGGGCAGCGTGCCGAAGAAGTCGTTGCGACCGACGGTTTCGAGCTCGTAGGTGAGCTCGACGGGGCAACCGCCCGCTTCGACCATCGCCCACGTGGTACCTGCAAAGCCGCCGACGTTGGTGTTCGGGCCACCACCGTTGTCGTTCCAGTTGCGGCCAGGAATGTCGGGCAGACCACGCGCCGCGCTGAGCGCTGTGGAGCCGACGTAGCGGTTGCGATACCACTCGGCCTTGCCGCCACGTAGGCGCAGGCCGTGCACCATGCCATCGCCGACGAACCAGTGATGCGTGGCGGGGTCGGGCGAACCGAGCGGGTTCGGCCCGTTGCGCAGGTACCTGCCCTCGAGCTCGACGGGGATCTCACCGATGACGGGGAGGTCGAATGCTGTGACTTCCTGCTCGACCGGCGCGTAGTTACCTTCGAGGTACTGACTGTTCATCGGGCAACGGTAAGGCAGCGACGAACGACGGGCAAGAGGTCTCGCCACACGTCACACGGTCACGCCCCGGGCAACGTGAAACCGATGATGGCGCCGCCGTCTGGAGCATTCGCGGCCGACACCGTTCCGCCATGCCCTTCGACCACCGAGCGCACGATCGCCAAACCGAGACCCGAACCCGGACGGCTGCGAGCATTGGTGGCGCGAAAGAACCGGTCGAACACATGCGGTAGATCAGCAGGCTCGACGCCCTGCCCGTGATCGCGCACCTGCACCGAGCCACCCACAACGCTGACCTCGATGGGGCCATCTGGCGCGAACTTGGCAGCGTTGTCGATGAGGTTGAGCACGGCGCGCTCGATGCCGTTGGGTCGCAGCATCAACTCGCCACCATCGAACTCGCCACGATCGGAGGTGACCACGACGTTGCGCGAAGTGCGACGCCGCACTCGGGCAGCAGCACGTTCGGCGACATCGCCGAGCGAGGCAAGCTGCATGGGCTCGTCATCGCGCCGATCGGTTGCCAGTTCGACCAACTCGTTCACCAAGTCGGTGAGCTCGCGGGTCTCGCTGTCGAGGTCGGCCACGAGCTGCTCGCGAGCGGCCAACGGCAGGCTGTCGAATCGTCGCAGCACCGACACATTGGTGCGCAGACTGGTGAGCGGCGTACGGAGTTCGTGCCCGGCATCTTGCACCAGTTGTTGCTGCTCGCGCTTGCTGCGTGACAACGCGCCCAGCATGCCGCTGAAGGCGCGACCCAGCTGCCCGGCTTCGTCGTTGCCCTGCACCGGCACCTCGACGTCGAGCCGTCCGGTGCTGGCGACCACTCCGGCGACAGCGGTGAGCCGATGCAGCCTGCGCGTGATCTGGCGTCCGATGAGCCATCCGAGCAAGGCTGCTACCACGGCAACGATGAGCACCGCGAGCATCGTCCGCTTGCCGATGGTGTTGAGCGACTGCTGGTTCTCGCCGGTTGCTCTGGCAAGTTGGATGGCACCGCGATCGGTCGAGATGGTGAGCATGCGATGCGCTTCGCCGGCGACGGTGACATCGCGGGTGGACCGGCGTCCGGCGACGCCGGAGGCGGCAAGTTCACGATCGTTCTCGGAGATGGGCAGGTCGTTGTCGCGCGGGCGCACGAGCACCCTCGCGTCGGCATCGATCACCTGCACGATGATCTGCTCGAAGCCCGGCGTGCGGCCGATGTTGGGACCACGCCGGTCGTTGGGAAGTTCACCGCGAGCAACGAAGGGCAACAACCTGGTGGCGGCTTCATTCAACGATCGGTCGATCGAACGGTTCAGTTCGCCACGGGTCCCTGCATAGCTGGTGAATCCGATCGCAACCGTCGCCACGGTGGCCAACGCCACGAGGGCCAGAACGATCTTGATGCGCAGGGTCACGATGCCCGCAATGTGTAGCCCACACCGCGCACCGTGTGAATGATCTTGGTGTCGTTGTCAACCTCGAGCTTGCGCCGCAGATACGAGATGTACACGGCGAGGTTCTTGGAGTCGGGACCGAAGTCGTAGCCCCAGATGCGGTCGTAGATGGTGGAGTGCTCCAAGACGATGCCCTGATTGCGAACGAGCAGTTCGAGCAGATCGAACTCGGTCTTCGACAGGTCGACTTCGCGCTGGTTGCGCCACACCCGCCGCGCAGTCGGGTCGATTCGGAGATCGCCGATTTGCAACGGCTGACTACCCGACTCGTCGTCGGGTCGGGCTCGGCGCAGCAGCGCCCGCAGGCGGGCGAGCAACTCGTCGAGGTCGAACGGCTTGGCCAGGTAATCGTCTGCGCCGGCGTCGAGCCCAGCGACACGATCGGGGGTCTCGGTACGAGCTGTGAGCATGAGCACCGGAAGCCGGTTGTGCTCGGAGCGAAGCACACGGCACACAGTGAGGCCGTCGACGTTGGGCATCATCACGTCGAGCACAGCGGCATCGGGCTTGAACGACTCGATCAGAGATAGGGCCGTTGCACCGTCGGGTGCCTGCGCAACGTCGTAGCCCTCGAGCACGAGGGCACGGGTAAGAGCTTCGCGGATGGCCCGATCATCGTCGGCGAGGAGGATTCGTGCACTCATGAGAAGACCATTCTGATCGACCGAGATGGCATTCTGGCGACCGAGATGGCATTCTGATCGACCGAGATGGCGAGGGGAGCCATCCCGGTCGATCAGGTGCCGGTTGATCAGGTCCTGGTCAACAGGTCCTGGTCAAACAGAGGGTCAGGAACCGGTGTCGGTTGATTCGGTGCTGTCGGCGTCGGCAGGGGCGCCGGGGCCGCCATGACCTGGCCGACCCATGCCACGGCCACCCATCGGGTGGTCACCGGGCTCGGGGGTGTTGTTGACCATCTCGGTCACTCGCGTCTCGGCCTCGGCCAGCTTGGCATCGGCCTGTTCTTGGGTGATGTCGCCGGCGGCCACGTGCTCGGCAACCTTGGTGTTGATATCGGCGAGGATGGCATCGACCACCTCTTGGGCGGTCTTGCCGTTGGCCACTGCCACCTCGGCGATGGTCTGGCCACCCTGCAGTGCAGTGCGCAGGTCATCGGCGGTGATGCCCAGCGTGGTGGCGACCACGTCGAGCTTCGGGCCACGCTGGCCACGCTGGCCACCGGGGCCACGGCCTTCGCCGCCTGCCGGACGTGCGGCATCGAGTGCCGCAATCACCTTGTCGACCTGGGCCTGGGTGAGCGTGTTGTCGTCGATCAGGGGCTGCAGCACTTCTTGCAGACGGGCGGCATGCTCGGCCGCCCGATCAGCTGCTGTAGCGCCGGTGGCTGCATCGTCTTCGACAACCGCAGCGGAGACCGCCACGTTCGAGGCGCCGGCCGAACCGGTTGCTTCGAGGATGTATCCGGCTGCTCCGCCAGCCATGAGGCCGGCGGTCAACCCGATTGCTGCAAACTTCTTGTTCATGGTGTGCTCCTTGTGTCGTCCTCGGGGGAGGTGGGATGACACACATCATCCGCTCTGCGGGTAAGGAGCCAATCGGACGAACGTAAGAACCAGGTGAGAGGTTTCAGACGGCGTCGATGTCGGCGTTGAAGCCAGCAAATGCGTCGATCATCGACAGCAACGCCTGTTCGACTACCTCGCTGAGCGCGGGGTGGATCCACACCTGGCCCAACGCCATGTCGTCGACCGATGTGCCCAGGTGCATGCCCTGCACGAGCAACTGCACGAGCATGGACGCATCGTGCCCGATGATGTGCGCGCCGATGATGGTGCGCGTCACGGGATCGCCGATGAGCTTGGCGAACCCGGTGGTGTCTTCGAGCGCCCACCCGTACGCGGCCGAGCCATAGGGCTGGGTGATGACGCACACCGGATGACCGCTTGCTCGCGCCTGGGCTTCGGTCGGCCCGATCGCACCGATCTGCGGGCTGGTGAACACCGCATGGGGCGCCGGTCGAGCGTCGAGCATGCGCAGGTCGTCGGGATGCACGAGGTTGTGGGCCACCACCTTCGCCTCGCCGTTGGCCATGTGCTTGAGCTGATGGCGACCGTTCACATCGCCGAGCGCCCACACCCCGCGAGCGGCACGCCCGTATTCGTCGACCTGCACGTTGCCGCGCTCATCGACCGTTGCGCCGGTAGCGACCGCGTTGATCTCGTCGCCGTTGGCCAGGCGGCCGGCAGCCACGAGCAGCGTGTCGCCCTCGACCATACACTCGCCATCGTCGTTCGTGATCTGCAATCCGATGCCATCGGCCGTCATGTACACCCGGTGCACCTTTGCTCCGAGGACGAGGTCGAACCGATTGCGGGCGATCTCGGTGTAGCGCATGGAGATGTCGTGGTCTTCGGCGGTGAGCAGATGATGGCTGCGATTGATGATCGTGACCTTCGAACCCAACGAACCGAACACATGCGCCAGTTCGGTAGCGATGAAACCACCACCGAGTACCACCAGATGCTTGGGCTGGTGGGCGATGCGCAAGATGGTGTCGCTGGTGTGGAACGGTACGTCGTCGATGCCCTTGATGTCGGGGATGAACGACCTCGCGCCGGCGGCGATGACGACTCGGTCGGCAGCAATGCGCACACCGCCGATCTCGAGTTCGCGATCGCCGACGAACCGCGCATCGCCTTCGAACACGGTGACGTTGGGGTTGGTGTGGCGGTACGCGCGCCCGCCCTCGGCGATGGGATCGATGCGGTCGAACACCCGGTTGACGATCGACGGCCAATCGGCTCCATCGAAGGTGGCATGCACGCCAAAACGTGCCGCGTCTTGCACGGTGTGGGCGACATCGGCCGCGTAGATGAGCATCTTCGATGGAATGCAGCCGCGGTTCAGACACGTGCCACCGAACAAGTCGCGCTCGACCAGCGCGATGCGCCAGTTGTCCATTGCGGGCACGATCAGCGAGTTGCCAGAGCCGGCGCCGATGATGATCAGGTCGAAGTGTTCAGCAGACACCCCCCCATCGTGCCAGCGAAACCGGGCCCTGACGCAGGTCTCGCCCATTCGACAGTTCGCCCATTCGACAGTTCGACAGTTCGACAGTTCGACAGTTGACGGTTCAATAGTTCGACAGTTCGACAGTTCGATACGGTGTGACGAACGAGCAGGAGCCATCGATGTCAACGCCGTACACGCTTCCCGACCTTCCCTACGATCCGGCGGCGCTCGAGCCGTGGTACTCGGGCCAGATCGTGGCGCTGCATCACGACAAGCATCACGCTGCCTATGTGAAGGGCGCGAACGACACCCTCGAACAACTCGCTGCGGCCCGAGCAGCTGGCGACTTCGCGCAGCTTCCAGCGCTGCAAAAGAGCTTTGCGTTTCACCTGTCGGGGCACGTGCTGCACAGCATCTTCTGGACCAACATGAGCCCTGACGGCGGAGGACGACCCGACGGTGAGCTCGCTGCCGCGATCGACGAGCACTTCGGCGGGTTCGAGCCATTCCAGAAGCACCTCACCACGGCCACGCTCACCATGCAAGGTGTTGGCTGGGGTTCGCTATCGTGGGAACCGAGTAGCGAACGCCTCGTGGTCGAGCAGATCTACGATCATCAGGGCAACATCGGGCTCAGCACTGTTCCGCTGCTGGTGATCGACGCCTGGGAACACGCCTTTTACCTTCAGTACCGCAACGTGAAGGCCGATTGGGTCGATGCGTTCTGGCACATCGTCAATTGGCCCGACGTAGCTGCCCGATACGAGCGTGCCCGCACCGTGGGCTCACCTCTGTAGCGCGCCTCTCTAGCTCGTACGTGTGGAGCGAAGGCGATCGGTGGGATTACCGGTGAAGTGATGGCATCCTGAAGCCACATGCGCGCAATTCGGCGCGCCTGAAGGAGGAAAATTGCACATGGGTCTTCTCGACAAGATCAAGGGCATGTTCGGCGGCAAGAACAAGAACACGGCGAAGAACGCCGTCGACAAGGTCGCCGACGTGGTCGAAAGCAAGACTCCGGATTCGGTGGACGCCAAGGTTGAGGCAGGCGCCGAGAAGGTCAAGGACGTCATCGACAAGGCCGGCGACTGACCACACGTCACGCGGCTTGAACGGCATCTGCATGAACGTCGAGCACGAAGAGATCCGCGAAGGCGACACGGTGTGGCGCTTCGACCGGGGTTTCCTCCGCTCGAACTGGACCTGCATCTGGGGTCGGGGCTGCCAAGGCATTCTCGACCAGCCTGCCGAACACCTGGGCCACGGCTGCTGCTCGGTTGGCGCGGAACTCTCCGACGCCGACGAAGCAATGACCGTCTCGGCCCTCGCGGCAACCATCGACGCGGCGTTGTGGCAACACAGCGCCGCGGTCGATGCCGACGACGTGTTCAGCGATGCGACCCGCACCAACACCAAGGTGGTCGACGGCGCGTGCATCTTCCTCAACCGACCCGGTTTCGAAGGAGGCGCTGGTTGCGCCCTGCACCTGTCCGCACTCGCCTCCGGTGAATCGCCGACCGACTGGAAGCCGTCGGTGTGCTGGCAACTCCCGATCAAGGTCGACTGGGAGATGCAGCCCGACGGGATCGAGCACGCCACCGTGCGCGCCTGGCAGCGTCGCGACTGGGGGGACGAGGGCGAGACCATGGCCTGGCTGTGCACCGAAGAGACCGCCGCCTACGTGGGCACCGAGTCGGTGGTCGAGTCACTGGCCGCCGAGTTCACCGCGTTGGCAGGCCACGAGGTGTACGTCGAGCTTCGCCGCCGCCTCAGCACCTGATCGCGGCCTCGCCCGGCTTCAGAGCCAGACGCGCCAGGCGTACACGATCGACAGCACCGCGCCGATCACCACCACCACGATGCGGAAACGGTCGGGATCGAGCCGACCGACCAACCTGCCACCCAGGTAACCACCGGTCACGCTGCCCACCGCCATCACCGCGGCGACGGTCCACCACACCTTGCCGGAGAACACGAAGAACACGGCGGCGGCGACGTTGATCACGAGCGACAGCACCTGTTTGATCGCGTTCGCGCGTGTGAGCGATTCGTGCACACCGATGCTGAGCACGGCCAGCAGCATCACGCCGATTCCCGCTCCGAAGAAACCTCCGTACACTGCGACGAGCGCCACCACACCCGGCAGCCAGC
>JAYTNH010000130.1:0-4512 GCA_043748395.1 Ilumatobacteraceae bacterium
TCCCACCCGATGCCGCTGTTGCCCCCGGTGACCACGGCCACCCGATCGGTCTGGTCGGCGATGTCGTCTTCGGTCCAGTGAGCCATGCCGCCAACGTACCGGGCCGCCAGAGCCCTTACGCCACCGAGGACTTCGCCACCCTGGCAGCCTCCTCCGGTGGTCGGACGTGTCGGAACATGACCAACAAGATCAGGTCGTAGATCGCCTTCAGCACTCCGCCGATCACGAGCGGCCACCCAAATGTGGTGTGGTCGAGCATCCAGCCAGCGGCCAACGGCGGGAGTGCACCAGCAAGGCTGCGCGGCACATTGGTGGTGCTTGCTGCTGCGGCGCGTTCGGCCGGTGACACCACCGCCATCACGTACGACGTGCGAGCCGGCACGTCCATCTGTGACAAGAAGCTGCGCGCGATGAGGCACGCCAGCGCCCACGGCAGCGATGGCACCAATGCCGCCGCCACCAACAGTGCGTTCGCCGGCAGGTGGGTGAAAACCATCGTTCGCACGAGCCCAATGCGCGCTGCGAGCCACGACGCGGCAAAGCCCGACACGGCCGACAGCGTGCCAGTCACGAACAGCAACGTGCCCGCCGCACCCAACGACAACTCGAAGCGGCGGAACAGCCACAACGCCAAGATCGATTGCACCACGAAGCCGCCGCCGAACGCGTCGAGGCTGAACACCGCGGCGAGCCTGAGCACGATCGACCTCGAAGCACCTAGCGGGGTCGGGCGCTCGGCGGCCGATGGCTCGATGGCAGGCGACAAGCGGCGGTAGAGCACGATCGCCACCACGCCCCCCGCCGAGTACAGCAAGAACGTCAGCCGCAACACGGTGCGCAACGAGTCCGAACCATCGTGCGCCAACGTCTCGGGCAGGTGAGCAGCAAGCGATCCGAATGCGCCGGCCAGTGCGCCCACGAAACTGTAACGGGCGAACAGTGCGGTACGACTGGCCGCCGAAGTGGTGCCCGGCAGCAGCGCTTGCTCGACAGGCAAGAACACGCTCACATCGCCGCTGGTGGGGTTCATGGTGCCGATCGCGCCGATCACCGCGATCACGGGGAGCAGGGTGGTTGCCGCGAACCCGAGTCCGGTACATATCATCAGCAATGAACCGAGCAGGAGCAGTCGCCGACGCGCCACCTGACCCGCCTTCACTCCCACGGCAAGGGTCATCGCCGCTGAACCGAGCAGCATGCCGGTCACCACCATGCCCACCTGCAGCCCACTGAAGCCGAGCAATGGTAGGTACGCGGCCAACACGACGCTGGACAGACCGTCGACAAAACCACGCACACCCCGGGTGGCGAGGAGCACCCCGGCGTCAGGGGCGGTATCGGGCGGCAGGAACCTCAATGGGGGGAACACTACCGACGCAGTCGTCGGGGGGTCAGTCCAGCGTCTACCGTAGGTCGCACTCGTTCGGAGAGGGAGAACCACATGAACCGCATCGCACTAATAGCCACGAGCGTTCTGCTCGTTGCCGTCACCGCATGTGGGGGCGGCGGAGGCGGAGCGAACACCGAGCAGTTCTCCACCGACCTCGACGACATCTGCAATCCGATCAGAAAAGACCTCGCCGACCTGGGTGTTCCTGTTGCACTGGCCGAGATCGGCACCACGGCCACGAAGGCATCGCGCCTGATCGAAGAGGGCGTCGCCGAGATGCGCAAGCTCACGATCCCGACCTCTAACAAGACCTTCCTGAATGACACCAACGACCTGCTCGACACGTTCAGCTCCGAGGTCGACGCGCTCGACGACATCGCCTCGGCGGCGGCGAGCGCCGACGACTTCTTGACCCAGGAGAAGATCGCCAAGTTCGAGAAGTTGACCGACCAGGCCAACGAGATCGCCAGTGACCTCGGCACCAGGCGCTGCGAGTTCGATGCGCTGTTCGGGTCTGCATTGTCGCCGGTCGACACCACACCTATCGAATCCACCCTGCCACCCGAGACGCTGCCCCCGGTGGTCGATACGGTCGCAACGGTCGCACCGCCCGTCGCCACCGACAACAAGGTGATCGAAGACCTTGCGGTCCAACTCGTTCCCGCCGGCGCGTACACCTTCGTCAACTCCGAAGACAGCCTGCTCCAGACCTTCCGCGACGTGCTGGCGACGACGCCCATCATGGCTGCGCAGCCCGGAACCATCGGCGCAGTCGACATCATCTTCGATGGCGTGACGTTCGCACGCGTGTTTGCATTCGCTCCTACAGGCACGCTCACGCCCGATTCGGCACCGCAGTTCGCCACGGCCATTGCAGCCGGCCAGCCGACCACCCTTGCCTCGTTCGGGGGGGTCGACGGCGTGCGCTGGACCACCATCGACGCCACCGAGATGTTCGTCGGCAGCCTGGGCGATGTGGTGCTGTGGTCGGTGGCCACGAACGTCGTCGACCTCGAAGCAGGCGTCGTCGACCTCATCGACTCGATCGTTTGACCCCAGCGCCGGATGCCCCTGCAGCTGAGTTTCGTCACGTCCGCCAAACGACATACCGATCTACCAACGTCACCTGCAGAGGTTGCGGTCGTCGGTCGCAGCAACGTCGGCAAGTCGTCGCTCCTCAACGCACTCGCCAACCGACGGCAGCTGGCGCGGGTCTCAAACACGCCGGGCCGCACCCAGCTGATCAACCTGTTCGTGCTGCCAACTGGTGCCACGGTGGTAGATCTGCCTGGGTACGGCTATGCCAAGGTGCCCGGACGCGAGCGCGCCGGGTGGCAGCACATGATCGAGGGCTACCTGCTCGAACGTGAGCCACTGCAACTCGTGTACCTACTGGTCGACGGCGAGATCGGCCCCACGAAGCTTGACATCCAGATGCTCGAATGGCTGTACGGCAACGACGTGCCGTACCAAGTGGTGGCCACCAAGCTCGACAAGGTGAAGTCGTCGAAGCGGGCAACACGCAAACGCGACCTGGCGGCCGGGTGCGGCCTCGCCATCACCGACATCTTGTGGGTGAGCGCCTCGAAGGGCACTGGCATCGACCTACTGCAGTCACACGTGCTCGGCCTGCTCGGGCAGCGTTAGTCGGGCTTGCGCTCATCGGGCAGCGCTTAGTCGGGTTTGCGCTCATCGGGCAGCGCTTAGTCGGGTTTGCGAATGGCCCCGCGCAGGCGGGCGAACAGGTCACGCGGATCGGGCATGCCCATGCCCTTGCGCAGCAGCTTCTCTTTCTTCGACGTGTACGGCGGATACATCATCGCCGGGTCGAGCTTGGTGCTGCGGCTGTGCACACCACGACGGTGGCTGAACGTGTCGAACCCGAACTTGCCGTGGTACGCGCCCATACCGCTTTCGCCCACGCCGCCGAACGGCAAGTTGGGATTGCTGATGTGCATGAGCGTTCCGTTCACGCATGCACCCCCGCTGGTGGCGCCGGCGAGCACGGCATCGTTCTCGTCGTCGCTCTCACTGAAGCTGTAGAGCGCGAGCGGCTTGTCGCCGGCGCGAGCGGTGGTGTTGACGAACTCGATCGCGGCGGCGAGCGACTCGACAGCGATGACCGGCAGAATGGGGCCGAAGATCTCCTCGTGCATCACGGGGTCGTCGGCGACGATGCCGGTGAGCACCGTGGGCGCGATGTAGCGCTGGTCGACATCGGTGTGGCCGCCAACAGCCACGGTGCCGTTGTGGAGCAGCTTTTCGAGCCGGTGGAAGTGGGGCTCGTTGACGATGCGGGCAAAGTCGGTGCTGGCCTGCGGATCGGCGCCGTAGAACGCGGTGACGTGCTTGGCGATGGCGGCGACGAGTTGGTCGTGCACGGGCTGTTCGACGAGCACGTAGTCGGGAGCAATGCAGGTTTGGCCGGCGTTCACGAACTTGCCCCAGGCAATTCGTCGCGCGGCGACATCGATGTTCGCGTTGCGGCTCACGATGGCCGGGCTCTTGCCGCCGAGCTCGAGCGTGACCGGCGTGAGGTTCTCGGCGGCGGCGCGCATGACGATGCGGGCCACTCGACTGTTACCCGTGTACAGGATGTGGTCGAACCGTTGGGCGAGTAGCTCGGTGGTCTCGGCCACGCCACCTTGCACCACCGCAACCGCGGCGTCGCCGATGGCTTCGATGAGCTCGCCGAGTGCAGCAGCAGTGTGCGGAGCCAGTTCGCTCGGCTTGCCGACGACGGCGTTACCGGCCGCAATGGCCGCCACCATCGGCAAGACCAACAGCTGCACCGGATAGTTCCACGGCGCGATCACGCAGGCCACACCCACCGGCTCGGCCACCACATGAGAGACACCCGGTTTGAAGGCCACGGGGGTCGGCACGCGTTCCGACTTCATCCACGTGGACAGATGAGCGAGCGTGTGATCGATGTCGCTGATGCTGAAACCCAGCTCGGTGACCCACGCCTCGAAGCGCGGCTTGCCGAAGTCGGCCGCCAGCGCATCGAGCAGTTGTGGCTCGCGTTCGACAAGGAGCTGCTTCAACCGCTTGAGTGTTGCGACACGCCACGCATATGGGCGGGTGGTGCCTGCGTCGAACACAGCGCGTGCCGCGGCGAC
>JAYTNH010000131.1:0-2208 GCA_043748395.1 Ilumatobacteraceae bacterium
GCACTCGAGCGCGCCGGCGTGTCGCCAGAAGAGGTCGAGCACGTCATCATGGGCCAGGTGCTCACGGCCGGGCAGGGCCAGGTGCCGTCGCGGCAGGCCGCGTTCAAGGCCGGCATCCCCATGAGCGTGCCGAGCATCAACATCAACAAGGTGTGCCTGTCGGGCCTCAACAGCATCTACCTCGCCAACCAGATGATCATGTCGGGCGAGGCCGACATCGTGGTTGCCGGCGGCATGGAGAGCATGACCAACGCGCCGTACATCGCCAGCGGTGCCCGCGCCGGCTTCCGTTACGGCAACACCGAGTTGGCCGACGCGATCATCAAGGACGGACTGTGGTGCGCGTTCGATGCCTGCCTCATGGGTCTCGGTACCGAGCGCTACGCAGCCGGCAACATCACCCGCGAGCAGCAAGACGACATGGCGATGAAGAGCAACGAGCGCGCCGCCAACGCCATCAAGGAAGGCCGCCTGGCCGACGAGATCGTGCCCGTGAGCATCCCCCAACGCAAGGGCGAGCCGCTGCTCGTCGAGACCGATGAGGGCGTGCGCCCTGGCACCACGATGGAGTCGCTCGGTGCGCTCAAGCCGGCGTTCGACAAGGAGGGCACCATCACCGCGGCCAACGCCTCGCAGATCAGCGACGGCGGCTCTGCGCTGGTGCTGATGAGCGAGCGTGCCGTGAACGCCCGCGGCGTGAGCCCACTCGGTCGCTTCGTGAGCTACGGCATGGTGGCCGGGCCCGACAACGCATCGTTGTTGCACCAGCCGAGCCGTGCCATCCAGCGAGCACTCGACCGGGCCGGCAAGCAAGTGGCCGACATGGCGTTGTTCGAGATCAACGAGGCCTTCGCCGCGGTGGGCGTCGCCTCGATCGCCGAGCTCGGCATCACCGACGAGATCGTCAACGTCAACGGTGGCGCCATCGCCCTCGGTCACCCCATCGGCATGAGCGGCAACCGCCTTGCGCTCACCCTGTTGCACGAACTGCGCCGCCGTGGTGGTGGCATGGGTGCCGCAGCGCTGTGTGGTGGCGGCGGCCAGGGCGACGCGTTGATCGTCGAAACCGTCTGAGCCGTACTCGTGCCACGACTGGGTTGACATGATCCCGTCATAGTTGTAACATAAGTGACATATTCACGACCTGTCGTGGATGAGCAGAGGTATCGCCTCCGGAGCTGGCCCGTCCGCCCGCTACCAGGTTCGGGGGCGGTACCTCTTTTCGTTGTCTGCGTGCTGCCTCAGCCGGTGATGTCGCGGCGGCCTTCGAGGGCCCGGCCCAGGGTCAACTCGTCGGCGTACTCGAGGTCGCCGCCCACCGGCAGACCGCTGGCAAGGCGCGTGATGCGCACCCCGAACGGCTTGAGCATGCGCGCCAGATACATCGCAGTGACTTCGCCCTCGGTGTTGGGGTTGGTACACAGGATGACTTCGCTCACGCCTTCCGGTTCGAGCCGCGCGAACAACTCTTTGATCTTGAGTTGTTCGGGCCCGATGCCCTCGAGTGGACTCATCGCGCCGAGCAGCACGTGATACCGACCGCGGAACTCACCCGTCTTCTCGAGCGCGACGATGTCGCGCGATTCCTCGACGACGCACAGCAGCGACGGATCGCGACGATCGTCGAGGCAGATCGGACACAGTTCGCCGTCGGCGAAATTCCAGCACCGATCACAGAACCGTACCCGGGCCTTGGCCTCGGTGATCGACAACGCGAGACGTCGAACGTCGTCGACCGGCAGCTTGAGCAGATGAAAGGCAATGCGCTGCGCCGATTTGGGGCCGATGCCTGGCAGACGCCCGAACTCGTCGATCAGCGCCTGCACCGGCGGGGTGTACACAGCTGCCATCAGGTGCGCTCGTCGATGATCTCGGAGCCTGGGAAGGCCTGCGCCAACCGATCGATCGGTGACACCACAGAGTCGGGGGGTGCATCGACGAGGTCGGAGAGGTCGATCTCGCTCTCGTCGGCCTCGGGCACCGATGCGGCACGCTTGAGTTGCACGACGTTGTGATCGGGCTCGTCGTGGGCTGCAAGACCGTCGACAGTGAGCGACACCGGAACCTTTGCACCCACCACCTTGGTGATAGCAGCCTCGACCTCGGTGCGATACTGCTCGCACTTCGTTCGATGCGTCTCGTTGGGTGCACCCAACACCAGCGAGCCATCACGTTGGCCGACGAGCTTGGTGGCTGCGTACAGGGCCT
>JAYTNH010000132.1:0-1771 GCA_043748395.1 Ilumatobacteraceae bacterium
GGCCGACCACGAGGCCGACTCGATCCGTGCCGACTACGTCCTCACCGAAAACGGTGGGCTGCACAGCGGCCCGCGCGAGCAGCCGTATGTCGGTATCAACGTCGGCGAGAAGGGTGTCGCCTGGCGCCGACTTCGCGTCCGCGGCACACCCGGCCACGGCAGTACCCCGTTCAAGGCAGACAACGCGCTGATGACGGCGGCGGCTGTGGTGCAGCGCATCGGCGAGTACCGGCCCGCTCCGCGATTCCATGAGCTGTGGCGCACCCGGGTGGAGACGCTCGGCGTCTCCGAGGAGGTACAGCGCGACCTGCTCGACGCCGAACGCATTGACGCCTTCCTCGACACGCTTCCGGTACCCGGCCCCGGTGCCCACCTCCACGCGTGCACGCACACCACGTTTTCGTGCAACACCATCGGCCCGGGCAGCGACGGCCCGGTTGGAGCTACGCCGATGAAGACGAACGTGATCCCGGATTGCGTGGACATCGGTGTCGACGTGCGAACGCTGCCGGGCGAGCACGCCGACGATGTCGACGCGCACCTGCGCGCAGCGCTGGGCGATCTGTACGACCGGGTGGAGGTCGAGATCGTGATGAATGATCCGGCCTCCATTAGTCGCAGCGACACGCCGCTGTGGGATTCGCTGGCGCGCAGCATTGCCAAGCCGTTCCCCACTTCGCGTCCGACGCCACAACTGGTCGTGGGTTTCACCGACTCACGCATCTACCGCCAGATGGGCGCCGTGTCATACGGCGCGGGCCTGTTCAGCCCCGACCTCGACGCCGCCGATTTCGGCCGCCGCTTCCACGGCCATGACGAGCGCATCGACGTCGAAAGCCTGCGCCTCACCACCAACCTCTGGCTCGACGTCGTCCGCGACCTCCTCGGCTGACACCTGCGCCTAGCCGCTGGTTTACTAGCCGCGTCAGCACATCGAAAGTGGCACCTTCTGCTACCCATGGGGCGGTAATCCCTACCGTTTTGTCATGGTTACCTGGGCGGTCTCAAGCGGCCGTTGCAACGAGCTCGTGGAATTTCTCTGATGGTTTCATCCATCCGAGGGTTTGTCGAGGGCGTCCGTTGAGTTCTTGAGCGACGGCGTCGAGGTCGTCTTGGGTGAAGCGGGACAAGTCAGTGCCCTTGGGGAAGTACTGGCGCAACAGGCCGTTGGTGTTCTCGTTTGACCCACGCTGCCAGGGGCTGTGCGGGTCGCAGAAGTAGACAGCGACATCAGTCGCGATCGTGAACTCGACGTGATCGGCCATCTCACTGCCTTGGTCCCAGGTCAGCGAACGGCGAAGCTGCTCTGGCAACCGACTTATCGTTTTCGTGAGCGCGGCACATGTTGTGGGTGCGTCGTGGCGGCCCTCGATGCGGGCCAGCAACACATAGCGCGTTGTTCGTTCCACGAGCGTGACGATCGCGGAACGGTTGACGGCACCCATGATCAAGTCGCCTTCCCAATGACCCGGCACCGCACGATCCCCGACCTCGGCGGGCCGTTCGGAGATGTTGATCATCCCGACAATCCGACGCCACTGCCCATCAACACGTTGAGCTTTGCGTTGGCTGCGACCGGTGCGCAGGTGAGCGCTGAGGTCTTTGCGGAACTGGCCCCGAGCCTGGACATACAGGGATTGGTAGATCGTCTCGTGCGACACCCGCATCTCCGGCCGGTCAGGGAATTCTTCGATGAGTCTCGCCGAGATCTGCTCAGGTGACCACCGCTGGGCCAGACCAGCGATCACGAACTCACGCAACTCGCCTTCCA
>JAYTNH010000133.1:0-5668 GCA_043748395.1 Ilumatobacteraceae bacterium
CTGCGTACCATCGCCAACGGCGTCGTCGACGAATCGCAGCGCGTGCTCGGCTTTCGCCCCAGCCTGCGCCTCGATGGCGTGCTCGACACCGTCGATGCCACGGTCACCGCCGAGGTGGTCGCCACACTGCGCGAAGCCCTCACCAACGTCGCCAAGCATGCCGGTGCGCGCCGCGTGGATGTATCGCTGAGCCACACCGGCCACACGTTGTGCTTGCAGGTTGCCGACGACGGGCACGGCATCCCCGGCAGCCACCGCCTCGGTAGTGGTCTGTTGAACATGCAAGACCGTGCCGAGCGACTGGGCGGTACGTGCACGGTCACGTCGGTCGACAACCACGGCACGACCGTTCGGTGGGAAGTGCCGCTTTCCGACTGACACCGATCAGGCGTCGCCGGTCGATCGCTCGCGTTCGTGCGCAGCCTTCACTGCGAACACCGCGGCCTCGGTGCGTCGGCTCATGCCGAGCTTGAGCAGCATGTTCGACACGTAGTTCTTCACGGTCTTCTCGGCCAGGTGCATCTCGTTGCCGATTTGGCGGTTGGTCGCACCCTCGGCGATGAGGTCGAGGATCTTGCGCTCCTGCGGGGTGAGCTTGGCGAGCCGCTCATCCTCTTCAGCCGGGTTGCGCAGACGATGCAACACCTTGGCGGTGATCGTTGGATCGAGCAGCGATTCACCATGTGCCACCTTGCGCACGGCGGCGATGAGATCGTTGCCACGGATCTGTTTGAGCACGTAGCCAGCGGCTCCGGCCATGATCGCGTCGAACAGGGCATCGTCGTCGCTGAACGAGGTGAGCATGAGGCAGGCGATGTTCGGGTCGTGGCTGCGAATGTCGCGACACACTTCGACGCCGCTGCCGTCGGGAAGGCGCACATCGAGAACTGCCACGTGGGGGCGCACCGCTGGTATGCGGCTGAGCGCTTCGGCTGCCGTAGATGCTTCGCCCGTCACGACGATGCCTGGGTCTGATTCGAGCAACTCGCGTACGCCGCGCCGCACGATCTCGTGATCGTCGAGCAGGAACACTTCGATGGGTCGGCCGGGCTGTTCCATGTGCACATGTGAGCATAGTTGGGCCGCCGGTGCGAGGGTCCTAAGTCCCCTCGCGCCACACCCGCGGACGGCACTGCGGGTGCAACGGGGCAGAATGTGCACGTGAAACGGTCAGGCAGGTTGGTCGCAACGTTGGCAGCACTTGGCGTGCTCGGCGTGCTCGGCGTGCCGTCGGCCACCGGCGTGCACGCCGATGTCCCCGAACTGGGGCAATGCAACGTCGATGCCGGGCTCACTGTGGGCGCCACCGGGCAGGGGGTGTTCTGTCTGCAGTTCGCGCTCGCGATGATGGGTCGCTATCAGGGCCCGATCACGTCCACGTTCGATCAACAGACAGCCGATGCGTTGGCATGGTTCCAGAGCGACAATCCGCCGCTCGCGATCGACGGCTCGGCAGCCGAATCGACACTGCGCGCGCTCGGCGTGTTCTCGGGCGTCGATGTCGGTCCGGTTGCTCCCACATGTCAGGCCGATGCACCCTTGGGTCGAGGCAACCGGGGGCCATCGGTGCAGTGCGTCCAGAAGCGGCTCACCGATCTGGGTTTCTTCGAGGGTGCAACCGACGGCTTCTACAACACCGCCGTGGCGTTCTCTGTGCAGCAGTTCCAACAAGCCCAACCAGCGCTCGATGTCACCGGCGTCGCCGATACGCGCACCCTCGCAGCGATGGGTGTCTGGAGCGGCTTCAGCATCGGCGATGCGGTGATCGGTCAGACCGGCCCGGTGGCCCCGGCCGGCCCGTGGCCTGCAACTGCGCAGGACGAAGTCAACTGGCGTGTCGACGGGCTCGGCATTCCCTACTACGCAGGGCGCGTGCAGTGCACGCGGGCCGACGCCGACGAGATCGCCGCCCAGTTCGCCAACGACGGCGCCGACATCGATGTGCAGCGGTGGGCGGTATACATCGCCTCACGTGAGGGAGGCTGCAACTTCCGCACCGTGAACGTGAACCCAGTCACCCGCGACGACTCGCACTGCACGTTCCAGCTCAATGCGCTGGCAGGCATGTTCCAACCCACCGGCGAGCTCGGCCGGCGTGGGTGGACAGCCGACAACGTGAAGGAATCGATGCGCAACTGCGCCGATGCCGCCAGCGACCTGTGGGTCTACTGCGGCAAGGGTTCGTGGACCCCGCCCTACGCCTGCCTCCCTCCGTGGCAAGGCGACCTCGGCTCCGAAGGCGACGCATAACCGAGCCGCGCCGAACCGCCCCCGCCGAACCGGGCCGCGCTGTCACGGAATCACACACGCGCGGTCGGATTACGTGACAGCGCGAGCAGTTAGCGCCAGGCCTCGGGGCGATCGAGGTGATCGGTGACCTGGCAGTCGTCGTGGAACACGACAAAGCGGTCGAACCCGCGCAGGAACCAACGGTCGTGAGTGACCGCCACGACGGTGCCCTGGAACTCGGCCAGTCCGGCTTCCAGGGCTTCGGCCGACACGAGGTCGAGGTTGTCGGTGGGTTCATCGAGTAGCAGCATCGTGGCTCCGGTGAGCTCGAGCAGCAGGATCTGGAAGCGCGCTTGTTGTCCACCCGACATCGTTTCGAAGGGCTGATCGGCGCACCCCTGCAATTCGTACCGGCGCAGCATCGCCATACCCGGGCCGCGCACCACGTCGTTGCTGTGCAGGATCTCGAGCGGGGTAGTGCCGACCCAGTCGGGGTGTTCGTGGGTCTGGTTGAAGTGGCCGGCGACGACTCCGGCTCCGAGTTTCACCGTCCCGTCGTATCGCACGCTGGCATCGGCGGCGAGCAGCCGCAGGAAGTGGCTCTTGCCAGCGCCGTTGCCACCCAGCACCGCCACCCGCTCGCCGTACCACACCTCGAGGTCGAACGGATCGGTGAGCCCGTGCAGGGTCACCTGTTGCAATGCGAGGGCGCGCTTACCGGTACGTGCACCGCGTAGGCGGATGTCGATCTTCTGATCGCGTGTCACCTCGGGCCGGTCGTTGGCTGCGTGGAACTGGCGGAGCCGGCTCTCGGCCGCCTTCAGGCGCGGTGCAAACGTCTCGCTGATCTTTGCCCGCCGACGCATTTCAGCGACGAGTTCTTCCAGCTTGGCGACCTCAGTCTCGTACACCGACAGGTTGTGCTCGCGGCGTTCGAGGTGCGCTTGTCGGGCCGCGTGATACGTGGCAAAGGCACCGCCGTGGGTCCATGCGCCAGCGGCCTCGATGGTGACCACCTTTTTTGCGGTGGCGGCGAGCAGTTCGCGATCGTGGCTGACGTACAGAACCGTCTTGCGGGTGGCTTGCAATTCGGCTTCGAGCCATCGTTTGCCGGGCACGTCGAGAAAGTTGTCGGGTTCGTCGAGCAGCAGCACGTCATAGTCGCTGCGCAGCAGGGCTTCGAGGGCCAGTCGCTTCTGCTCGCCGCCGCTGAAGGTGCGCAGCGGGCGGTGCTCCAGTTCGGCGAACGTGAGCCCGGCCGCCTTGGTGGTACACGTGTCCCAGAAGACCTCGGCGTCGTATCCGCCGGCGTCGCCCCACTCGGCGAGCGCGTTGGCGTAGCGCATCGGGTCATCGGCCGCAGCCAACTCGGCAGCCGCGAGTCGCGCCGCGGCCGCTTGCAGGCGAGCCGGAGCGAGCGACACCATCAGGTCGCGCACAGTGCTGTCGGTCTGGCCGACCAACTGCCGCATCACCCCCAGCCGTCCGTCGATGCTGATGGTGCCGCTAGTGGCCGCGATGTCGCCGGCGATCAGCCGCATGAGCGTGCTCTTGCCCACGCCGTTCGCTCCGACCAACGCCACGCGGTCGCCGTTGCCAACCGTGAAGTTGACGTCGCGCAGCAGTTCGGCCCCTCCCGGCCGGCGCCAACCGACGTGACTCACCTGGATCGAACCCATGCCGACGGTCACTCTAGGCAGTGGCGCACCGTCGGCCGGGTTGGATTCGGCGTGGGAGCGGCCGAGGCGGCGCGCTAACCTGACGGCGCACATTGGAGAGGTGCCAGAGCCAGGTCGAATGGACCGCACTGCTAATGCGGGGACCGCCTCAAAGCGGTCCGTGGGTTCAAATCCCACCCTCTCCGCCGCTGCTCAACGACCCGGAGGCCGCTGCCGCCGGGTCGTTGAGCTGCTCTGCGTGTTGCTCCCTGCGGGTCCGAGCGGTGGCACACTATGTTGCATTCTTGTTACGACGGGTGTAGACATTTTGTCATGTTCCGGGCGAGGAGGTGACGATGCAGCACGACGACTCGAACGACCAATGGGGCTTCTGGGATGACAAACCCACCCGGCGCGTCGCCCGCGTCGTTGCCTCGCGTCGTCACGGCGACACCGTCGCGCAGCCCATCGTCACCGTTCGGCCCACCATGAAGCGCGGTGCGCTCGGCTCGCGGCGCGGCACCGTCACGTCACGAGTCACCGAGGGTGCTCTCGAAGGGTCCTTCGACATCGGGGCCACCGACGACACTGCTCCATCAGCAGTGCGGCGCCCCATCGACCCGCTCATCGGTCGACTCAGCGCAATGGTGCTGGCGTTGGGCCTCGCCGCACTCGCTGCTGCGTCGTTCGGATCGAACGATCGTGCATTCCTGCAAGCTGCGGCTGCCGGTGCAGTTGCGGTTCCTGCTGAATCGGTGCCCTCGACAGAAACCTCGGTCGCCGTAGCTGCTGTTGTTGTCGATGCCACGCCGGTGCCCGCGGCGGTCGCGACTCCCACCGAGCCAGCGGTCACGGCATCATCGGTGCTCCCCGAAGATCTCCCTCCTGCCACGCCGGTGATCGTCGAAGAGATCACTGTTCAGGCGGCTCCGGCAGCCGTTGCGCCGGTCGAGCGCACGGCGGCAGCCAAGCCAGCGTGCACCAAGACCTATCCCATCGTCGCCGGTGACTTCTGGATTCTCATCGCCAAGAAGGTCAGCGTCTCGGTGGCCGACCTGTTGGCAGCGAACGGCGCCACGCGCTCCACGGCGCTCTATGCCGGTCGGTCAGTGTGCCTCCCATCGCACGCCTCCGCGCCCACCACCGTGGTGCCCCCCACCACAGTGAAGCCGCCGCCCACCACCGTGAAGGCCCCGCCGACCACGGTGAAGCCGCCGCCGACCACGGTGAAGGCGCCGCCCACCACCGTGGCCGCCCCGCCCCCGTCGAGCTACAGCAGGGCCCAGGTCGAGCAGATCATCCGCGAGGTCTGGCCCGACGACCAAGAGGACGAAGCCGTGCGCATCGCTACTCGCGAGAGCAATCTGCAGCCCACAGCCAAGAACTACTGCTGCTACGGCTTGTTCCAGATCTACTTCACGGTGCACAGGGGCTGGCTGGCCGGTATCGGTGTCACCAGTGCCAGCCAACTGTTCGACCCCCGTGTCAGCGCCACCGCCGCACTCACGCTGTATCAGCGCAATGGCTGGGGCCCCTGGGCACTCTGACACCCCTCCGACCCCGAACTTTGGTTGTGAGTGGTCGCCCAGCAACCACTCACAACCACAGATCGGATCCAGTCGAGGATCGGGCGGCGCGACCGTTACACTCGCGGTTCGGTATCTGCACTGGTAGCTCAATGGATAGAGCATCTGACTACGGATCAGAAGGTTCGGGGTTCGAGTCCCTGCCAGTGCGCTGAGTTCGTCTTGATCACATGAGCACGCCCCACTACATCGCCC
>JAYTNH010000134.1:0-9288 GCA_043748395.1 Ilumatobacteraceae bacterium
GTAAGAACGCGCTGGAAGCGCCCAAGGGCGTACGCAACCTCGCCGAAACGTCGGTGGAGTTCATCGAGAACGGCATCGTCATGCAGACGATGGGCAAAGAGGGCATGGGCTGGACGCCGTTCTTGCTGAGCCTGTTCATCTTCATCTACTTGTGCAACTTGCCGGGCATCATCCCGGTGTTGCAAATGCCTGCCACGGCGCGCATCGCGCTGCCCATGTTCTTGTCGCTGCTGGTGTGGGTCATCTACAACGGCGTGGGCATGAAGCACCAAGGCGTCGTCGGCTACTTCAAGTCGACCTTGTTCCCGCCTGGTGTGCCCAAGGCGTTGTACATCTTGGTGACGCCCATCGAGTTCATCTCGAACATCATCGTGCGCCCGTTCTCGCTCACGGTGCGACTCTTCGCAAACATGCTCGCCGGTCACATTCTGCTCGTCACGTTCGCCCTACTCAGCGAATCGCTGTTCCAGGCAACCACCAACCAGATCGCGCTCGTGCCCATGGGCATCTTGCCGTTCTTCATGCTTGTCTTCCTCACCGCATTCGAGGTGCTCGTCGGCTTCTTGCAGGCGTACATCTTCACCATCCTCACCGCCGTGTACATCGGTGGTGCTGCTCACCCCGAGCACTGATCCAGCAATCTCCCACCTACCAGAACACACACAGGAGAAGTCCCCATGGAAGCAATGAGCCGCTTGGTTCAAGAACTCACCGCAGACGAGGCCAAGGCCGCTAACGCAGCCATCGGCGCCGGTTTTGCCTATGGCATCGCTGCCATCGGCCCCGGCATCGGCATTGGTTATCTCGTCGGCAAGTCCGTCGAGGCCATGGCTCGTCAGCCAGAGGCCGCCGGCATGGTGCGTACCACCATGTTCCTCGGCATCGCGTTCACCGAGGCGCTCGCGCTCATCGGTTTCGTGGTGTTCATCCTCATCGGCCTGTAGTCATCCCGATTGTCCCTGTTCGCCCAACTCTCCCCAAGGAGCTGACGTGCTGAGTGCCGTCATATACCTCGAAGGGTCCACGTTGGTCTTCCCGCGCGAAGGCGAGACGGAAAACACCGTCAAAGCCGGCGAGGAGTCCAATCCAGGTCCCATCGTCCCCGAGATGAAAGAACTCGCATGGGGCGCAGGCTCGTTCATCGTGTTCGCGCTGCTCATGCGGTTCTTGTTGTTTCCCCGCGTGAAGCGCGGCATGGTTGCTCGATACGACGGCATCCGCGCCGATCACGACAACGCCGAGACCGAGCGCGCCTCGGCACGTGCCGAGGTCGCCGACTACGAGCGTCAGGTTGCAGCGATCAAGGTTGAGGCAGCTCGCACGGTCGAGGGCGCACGCAACGCGCTCGAGACCGAGCGTCAAGCTGCACTTGCCGAGGTGAACGCACGCATGGGCGAGCTTCGCGCAGCGGCAACTGCCCAGACCGAGGCCGCACGTGCAGCAGCCAGCGGGCAGATTCATGCGGCTGTCAGCGATGTCGCGGGCCGTGCCGGCGAGCTCGCTACCGGGCGTCGGCCAGCGGCCGATGTCGTCGAGCGAGTGGTTCACGAGGTGATGGCACGATGAACGTACTGGGCATCATTCGCATCGCCAGTGAAGAGTTCGGTGTCGACGCCGACGGCCACATCACCACCAAACACTGGCTGCTCCCCGAGACGGCCGAGCTCATCTATGGCGGGCTGGCATCGCTCATCGTCTTCGGCGTGCTCTACAAGTTCGCTGGGCCGCAGATCAAGAAGGCGATGAACGCACGCACCGAGCGCATTCAAAAAGAGCTCGATGGCGCAGCCGAGGCAAAGTCGTCAGCCGCCATCGAGGCCGCCCAGATTCGTCAGGCCAAGGGCGACATCGAAGCCGAACGTGCGCGCATCCTCGCCGAGGCCGAGAACCAGGCAGCGGCAGTGCTCGTCGACGGACGCGTGCGCATTGCCGCCGAGGTTGCCGAAGCCGAAACCAAGGCGCAGGCCGACATCGTGGCAGCCAACAGTCGCGTTGGCGACGAACTGCGCGCCGAGATCTCGCGGCTCTCCAGCGCAGCCGTCGATCACGTCGTCACGGGTTCACTCGACGACGCCACCCATCAAGAACTCATCGAGAACTTCATCTCGCGGGTCGGAGCAAGTTCGGGGGCCAACGCATGAGCGAGCAACGCATCGACGGTTATGCACGGGCGCTGTTCGAGATCGCTCGCGCCGAAGGGTCGCTCGACGAGGTCGAGGACGAACTGTTCCGCTTTGCACGCAGCTTCGAGTCCAGTGACTCGTTGCGTTCGGCACTCACCGACGAGCAGATTCCGGCCGACAAGCGTCAGGCCATCGTCGAAGACCTCCTCGGTGGCAAAGCCACCGGCACCACCACACAGTTGGTGTCCATGGTCGTCGGCTCCGGCCGCGGTCGCGATCTGCCGGCCATCATCGACCGGCTCGTGGCCAAGGCATCGGCGACCAAGAGCCTCGAAGTCGCCCATGTGCGTACCGCAGTGGCACTCACCGCCGATCAGCAAACCCGGCTTGCGGCAGCAATCGCCAACGCCACCGGCAAGCAGGTCAACCTCAAAGTTGTGGTCGACCCCACCGTGCTCGGCGGCCTCGTGGCCACCATCGGCGACACCGTCATCGACGGCAGTGTTCGTACCCGTATCGATCAGTTGAAGTCCCGGCTCTAGAAGGAAACGACAACATGGCAGAGCTCACCCTCAGCGCAAGCGACATCGCATCGGCGCTCAAGAAGAACCTCGATGGCTTCGTACCGTCGCTCGAGGCCCGCACGGTTGGTCGCGTCACCGAAGTTGGCGACGGCATCGCTCGCGTCAGCGGCCTGCCCGACTGCGCAGTCAACGAGCTGCTCGAGTTCGAGGACGGCACCGTCGGTCTCGCCCTCAACCTCGACGAGGACTCCATCGGTGTGGTGGTGCTCGGCGACGGCTTCAGCATCGAAGAAGGACAGACCGTCAAGGCCACGGGCAGCATCTTGTCGATGTCGGTCGGCGACGCCATGCTCGGCCGAGTCGTCAATGCACTCGGTCGGCCCATCGACGGCAAGGGCGACATCGTCGGTGCCATCACCCGCCGCATCGAGATCCAGGCCCCCGGCATCATGGGCCGCAAGCCTGTGCACGAGCCGTTGCAGACCGGCATCAAGTCGATCGACGCAATGACGCCAATCGGTCGTGGCCAGCGCGAGCTGATCATCGGCGACCGCAAGACCGGCAAGACCACCATCGCCGTCGACACCATCATCAACCAGCGCGGTCTCGGCGTGAAGTGCATCTATGTGGCTGTCGGTCAGAAGGGCTCCACGATCGCCCAGACCGTCGAGACGTTGCGCCAGTACGGTGCCCTCGAATACACCGTCGTGGTGGCAGCACCCGCCAGCGAGCCGGCACCCTTCAAGTACCTCGCCCCATACGCCGGCTGCGCCCTCGGGCAGCACTGGATGGAGAACGGCGAGCACGCCCTCGTGGTGTACGACGACCTGTCGAAGCAGGCCGAGGCCTACCGCCAGCTGTCGTTGTTGCTGCGTCGCCCGCCGGGCCGCGAGGCCTACCCCGGCGACGTGTTCTACCTGCACAGCCGGTTGCTCGAGCGTGCCGCCAAGCTCAGTGACGAGCGCGGCGGAGGTTCGCTCACCGCGCTGCCCATCATCGAAACGAAGGCCGGCGACGTTGCCGCATACATCCCGACCAACGTCATCTCCATCACCGACGGTCAGGTGTACCTGCAGGACAACCTGTTCAAGTCGGGTGTGCGCCCAGCTGTCGATGTCGGCATCTCCGTCAGCCGAGTCGGTAGCGCCGCCCAGATCAAGGCGATGAAGGGCGTGTCTGGCACGCTCAAGCTCGACCTCGCCCAGTTCCGCGAGCTCGAGGCCTTCGCCACGTTCGGCTCCGAGCTCGACGCCATCTCGAAGGCTCAGCTCGAGCGCGGCTACCGCCTGGTCGAGCTGCTCAAGCAGCCGCTCAACAGTCCCATGCCCGTCGAAGAGCAGGTTGTCAGCATCTTCGCCGGCACCAAGGGCTACCTCGACAACCTGCCCGTTGCCGACGTCACCCGTTTCGAGACCGAGTTGCTCGAGCACATGCGCACCCGTCATGCCGGCGAGCTCGCCGGCATTCGCAACAACCCCAAAGCCGATGTGCCTGCCGAGCTGGGGGGAATCATCGCCGCATTCAAAGCCGAGTTCGTGGCCGCAGGCGCCGAGGCGGTTGTTGCCGACCCGACCGCTAGCGACTACACCGAACTGGGCGACGCCGAGAGCGACAAGACCCTGGCGACAGAGTAATGAACCACGCCGACGACGAACGAGGGCACCAGTAATGGCCGGAGGTCAAGAGCGAATTCTCCGCGGGCGCATCCGCAGCATCCAGGCGACCAAGAAGATCACGCGCGCCATGGAGCTCATCGCCGGTTCGCGCATCGTCAAGGCACAACAGCGAGTTGCCGCGGCGGTGCCGTACAGCGATCAGATCACCGACGTCGTGAAGGGTCTTGCTGCTGCCGGCGGCTCATCGCAGTCGCCGTTTCTGGTTGGCCGCGCCGAGGTTCGCACCACGGCCTACGTCACCATCACCGCCGACCGCGGGCTGTGTGGCGGCTACAACGCAGGTGTCCAGCGTGCTGCCGAGGGTCAGATCAAAGCCGGTGTCTTGCAGGGTTCTGGCTACACGGTGGTAGCAGTTGGGCGCAAGGCCGAGGGCTACTTCCGGTTTCGCGGCTACAACATCTCGCGCACCTTTGCCGGATTCAGCGACACCCCCACGTACGAGCACGCCAAGCAGATCGCCGGTTACCTCGTCGAGCAGTACCTCAGCGGCGAAGTCGACCGCGTCGAGTTGGTGTACACCCGCTTCATCTCCGCCGGTTCACAAGAGGTCGTCCGTCGTCCGCTCATACCGCTCGACAGCGACGTCGTCGCCGCCGATGCCGACACTGCCAACGTGGTGGCTGCCGACTACGAGTACGAGCCAGACCCCACCACCATTCTCGACACGCTGTTGCCGCGCTACGTCGAAGCGCGTGTGTACGCCGCGCTGCTCAACGCTGCCGCCAGCGAGCACGCCTTCCGTCAGCGGGCCATGAAGAGCGCCACCGACAACGCCGAAGACCTCATCAAGACTCTCAGCCGTGTCATGAACCGCGCCCGGCAAGACTCCATCACCACCGAGATCATGGAGATCGTCAGTGGTGCCGAGGCCCTGTCGGGCGGCGACAAGAACGTGCGCTTCATCGACTATGGCCCGATGGCCGACCTGGTGGTGGCCCCAGCGGCGGCCATCAGCGCGATCGGCGTGCTCGAACGCGACGACCTCCCGGGCGGATCGAGCGCGAAAATTGGATCGCACAAGCCCGCACCCTCCACGACCAGAAGTACGGCAACTGAGCAAGGACCGCAGCCATGACCATGACTGATACAGAACACAAAGACGGACGAGTCGTCGCCATCGCCGGACCGGTGATCGACGTCGAGTTTCAGCGTGGATCGCTTCCGCAGCTGAACTCGGCGCTCGAGTTCACTGTGCACGTCGACGGCAAGCCCGTCGTCATCCTCGCCGAGGTCGCCCAGCAGTTGGGTGACAACCGGGTGCGTGCCGTGTGCATGAAGCCGACCGACGGCCTCACCCGTGGTACATCCGTGCGCGACACCGGACGCGGTATCACCGTGCCCGTGGGTGACCGCACGCTCGGCCACGTGTGGAACGTGTGGGGCGACGTGCTCGACGGCGACAACGCCGACTTCGCCGACATCGAACGGTGGGAGATCCACCGCCCGGCCCCCGACTTCGATGCCCTCGAGCCGTCGAAGCGTCTGTTCGAGACCGGCATCAAGGTGATCGACCTGCTCACCCCGTACGTGGCAGGGGGCAAGATCGGCCTGTTCGGCGGTGCCGGTGTGGGTAAGACCGTGCTCATCACCGAGATGATCCGTCGTGTGGCGCAGAACCACGGTGGTGTGTCGGTGTTCGCCGGCGTCGGCGAGCGCACCCGTGAGGGCACCGACCTCATGATCGAGATGACCGAGTCGGGCGTGTTCGAGAAGGCCGCTCTGGTGTTCGGTCAGATGGACGAGCCGCCGGGCGTGCGCCTGCGCGTTGCGCTCTCGGCACTCACCATGGCCGAATACTTCCGTGACGTGCAGAACCAAGACGTGTTGTTGTTCGTCGACAACATCTTCCGCTTCGTGCAGGCCGGTTCCGAAGTGTCCACACTGCTCGGTCGCATGCCGTCTGCTGTGGGCTATCAGCCCACGCTTGCCGACGAGATGGGCCAGCTGCAAGAGCGCATCACGTCTACACGCGGCCGCTCGATCACATCGCTGCAGGCCGTGTACGTGCCCGCCGACGACTACACCGACCCGGCGCCGTTCACCACGTTCACCTTCCTCGATGCCACCACCGAGCTGAGCCGCCAGATCGCCTCGTTGGGCATCTACCCGGCGGTCGACCCGTTGGCATCCACGTCCACCATCTTGCAGCCCGAAGTCGTCGGTCAGCGTCACTACGACGTTGCCCGCCGCGTGCAAGAGATCTTGCAGCGCTACAAGGAGCTGCAAGACATCATCGCCATCCTCGGACTCGACGAACTGTCGGAAGAAGACCGCCTCACGGTGTCTCGCGCACGCAAGGTGCAGAAGTTCCTCAGCCAGCCGTTCTATGTGGCCGAGGTGTTCACGGGCGTCCCCGGCGAAACCGTGCCGGTTGCCGAGACCGTCGAGAGCTTCGAAGCCATCGTGAAGGGCGACCTCGACGACGTGCCCGAGCAGGCGTTCCTCAACGTCGGCGGCGTCGAGCAGGTACTGGCCAAGGCCAAGAGCCTGCAAGAAGGCACCGCCTGATCATGGCGACCATGCATGTCGAGTTGGTGTCGCCCGAGCGGGTGGTGTTCTCTGGCGAAGCGTCGCAAGTGATCACGCGCACACTCGGCGGCGGCGAGATTGCTTTCCTGCCTGGTCATGCACCGTTTCTGGGTGCGCTCGACGAAAGCCATACGCGCATCACGCTCGCCGATGGAGCTGTTGTCGACGTTGCGGTTCACGGCGGGTTCGTGCAGGTGAACAACAACAAGGTCAGCATTCTCAGTGACCTCGCCGAGTTGTCGATCGACATCGATCGCTCGCGGGCGATGTCGGCCAAGGAACGAGCCGAAGAGCTGTTGCGCCGTGAGCACGACGCCGAAGCTGTTGGCGCGCTGGCGCGGGCACATGCTCGCCTCAACGCGTCGGGCGGCCTGGGCGTCGGCGCCCACTGACCTTGACGCTCCCCTTCGCGAGCGCGCTCGTCACCGGCGCGTCCAGTGGTATCGGCGAGGCAATGGTGCATGTGCTGGCCGGTGCGGGCATCCCTACCGTGGTGGTTGCGCGCCGCGTCGATCGGCTCGACGCGCTCGCCGCTCGATACGCGTGCATCGAAGTGCTGGTTGCCGACCTCGCCACTGCCTACGGTGTGTCGTCGGTCGAAGCTCGTATCGCCGAGACTGATCGTCCGCTCGATCTGGTCGTGAACAACGCCGGCTTCGGTACCAGCGGCGCGTTCCACCAACTCGACGCCGATCGACTCGACAACGAGGTGCAGCTCAACGTTGCTGCGCTCACCCGGCTGAGTCGTGCCGCACTGGGCGCAATGGTGCCTCGTGGCCGGGGCTACCTGCTCAACGTGAGCAGTGTCGCCAGCTTCCAGCCGGCACCCAAGCTGGCCGTGTACGCAGCGACGAAGGCCTACGTGACGAACCTCACCGAGAGCTTGCACGAGGAGGTGCGCGGCACGGGTGTGCGCGTCTCGTGCCTGTGCCCCGGACTCACCCGAACCGAGTTCCAGAGTGTGAGCAACACCGATTCGTATTCGTCGACGTACCCCTCGTTTGCTTGGCTGACTGCCGACAAGGTTGCCAAGGCCGGCTTGCGCGATGTCGCCAAGGGCAAGGCGCTGTCGGTGCCCGGCCTGTTGTACAAGGTGTTGGCCGTTGGCACAGGCATTGCACCGCGGGTGGTCAGCCGTCGCATGGCCAGCCTGGTGCAGCGCGGCTGACACCGACGCTGGCGCCGAACCTCAACCAGGCGTTGACATTCGCTGCCAGCGTGGGGCGTTGCAGGGGGCCGGCGAGTCTTTCAGGCGTAGTCGACGGCGGCGAACTTCGAGAGCTTGTCGATGCGGTGACGAGCCTCGATCATGCGCACGGTGCCGCTGCGCGAGCGCATCACCAAACTTTGTGTGCGCGCGCCACCAGCGACGTACCGCACACCGTTGAGCAGTTCGCCGTCGGTGATGCCCGTGGCCGCAAAGAAGCAGTTGTCGCTCTGTACCAGCGTGTCGGTGGTGAGCACTGCCGAAAGGTCGTATCCGGCGTCGATCGCAGCCTGCTTCTCGACGTCGTTGCGTGGCCACAACAAGCCTTGCATCTCGCCGCCCATGCACTTGAGTGCCGCTGCGGAGATCACACCTTCGGGTGTGCCACCGATGCCGATGAGCACATCGACACCGGCCTCGGGCCACGCTGTGGCGATGGCGCCGAAAATGTCGCCGTCGCTGATGAGCTTGATGCGGGCACCGGCGACGCGGACCTCTTCGATGAGCTCGGCATGCCGGGGGCGATCGAGGATGGCCACCGTGAGATCGCGCACG
Source organism: Ilumatobacteraceae bacterium (assembly GCA_043748395.1). GTDB lineage: Bacteria > Actinomycetota > Acidimicrobiia > Acidimicrobiales > Ilumatobacteraceae > JAYTNH01. Next base: position 8,615 of record JAYTNH010000134.1, read on the forward strand.
CTCTCGCGTTTGGCTTTCGCGATCCAGCGCAGGTTCTGAGTAGCGGTTGCTGTGATGTCGATTGCGCCGGCGGCCTCGGGCCCGACCGCAATCTTCGACATGTACACGCACGGACCCGGATCGAACATCGACCCACGTTCGCTGACGGCGATGACCGAGAGTGCGTTACCGCGTCCCAACGACGTGAGCGTGGTGCCGTCGATGGGATCGACGGCTACATCGGTGAGCGGCGTGGTGCCGTCGCCGACGCGCTCGCCGTTGAACAACATGGGTGCTTCGTCCTTCTCGCCCTCGCCGATGACGACGATGCCGTCCATCGGTACGGTGGCGAGCACCGTACGCATGGCCTCGACGGCGGCTCCATCGGCACCATGCTTTTCGCCGCGACCCACCCAACGTGATGCGGCGAGTGCGGCTGATTCGGTGACCCGTACCAGCTCGAGGGCGAGGTTGCGGTCGGGTTTCTGGGCGCTGGCGTTCGGCGGACTCATCAGTGCTCACCGTAGCTGGTGCGGGCTACGGTCGAGCCATGAGGCCGATTGCGGTAGAACGATGCATCGGCGGTCGCGAACTCACCGAACCGCGGCTGGTCGCCGATGCATCGGCCGTGGTGTACGCGCTCTCGGTAAGCGGTGTGTCGGCGCTCATGTTGCACCCGCTCGACGGCAGTCCCG
>JAYTNH010000135.1:0-5271 GCA_043748395.1 Ilumatobacteraceae bacterium
TGATGACGCTGGCGGTGAACATCTTGCGATACGCACTGTTGACCGGCCGGCTGGTGGAAACCACGCCGCCTGGTAGGGCCAACTCGATGGCCAGTTGCATCAACGGTGGTCGGTGTCAGCAGACTCGTGGCATGGCACACCCCATCGCAGCCGAACACGACCCCGATCTGCGGCTCATCCGCGAGGCGGTGGCCGACGTGTGTAGCCAGTTCCCCGACGACTACTGGTCGGCCTGCGACACCGATCACCGGTTCCCGTGGGACTTCTATCGGGCAATGGCCGCCGGAGGCTGGGTCGGTATCGCCGTTCCCGAGCAATACGGGGGCGGAGGGCGCGGCATTCGTGAAGCAGCGGCGGTGCTCGAGGAAGTCGCTGCATCGGGTGCATGCATGAACGGAGCATCGGCCATCCACATGTCGATCTTCGGCATGCATCCCGTAGTGCTGCACGGCACCGACGCGATGCGCGAACGGTTCCTGCCGTCCATTGCCGACGGCTCACTGCATGTGGCGTTCGCAGTCACCGAGCCAGACGCCGGTACCGATACCACGCGCATCACCACCCGCGCTGTTCGAGACGGCGATCACTACGTCATCAACGGCCGCAAGGTCTGGACGAGCAAGGCGCTCGAGGCCGACCGCATCCTGCTGCTCACCCGCACGACCGCACTGGCCGAGTGCGACCGCCCGACGCAGGGCATGACCCTGTTCTTGGTCGACCGGCACGCCCCTGGCGTCGCCGCAACAGCTATTCCGAAGATGGGCCGCAACGCCATCGCGTCATGCGAGACCACCTACGACGATGTGGTGGTTCCCGTGCACGATCGCGTCGGCGAAGAAGGCCGCGGGTTCCAGTACCTGCTCGACGGTCTGAACGCCGAGCGCATTCTCATCGCCGCCGAGGCGATCGGCATCGGGAGAGCCGCACTACGCACGGCAGTCGCCTACGCCAACGAACGCGTGGTGTTCGATCGGCCGATCGGCAAGAACCAGGGCATCGCCTTCCCACTCGCCGAGGCGCATGCCAAACTGAGGGCGGCGGCGTTGATGGTGCGCGAGGCCGCCGAGCTTGCCGATGCCGGGCAGCCATGCGGCGAAGAAGCAAACCTTGCCAAGTACCTCGCTGCCGAGGCCGGCTTCTTCGCAGCCGACCGCGCCGTGCAGACCCTCGGCGGATTCGGTTACGCCACCGAGTACCACGTCGAGCGATACTTCCGCGAGGCCCGCATCCCGCGCATCGCCCCGATCAGCCAAGAACTCGTGCTGGCGTATGTGGCCGAACACGTGCTCGGGCTGCCCCGTTCACACTGACGTGCTCACACCGACGTGTTCACACCGAACTGCTCACACCGGACGCGTGACCAACCGATCGAGTTGCGTCTCGCCACCGGCCATGTCAGACCGCGACTCGGCGACGATGCGGCTGAGGTAACTGACGGCCACGTAGCCGGCCTCGACGATGCCGCCATCTGTATCGGCGGGCAACTCGACGGCGTCGCCCCACGCCATGCGCACATGGAACGCTCCGTCGTGGCCTTCCTTCGGATCGAGGACGGCTGACGCCATCTTGCGCGGCGGCTCGAACCCGACTCGGGCATGCTTCCAACCCTTCACCTCGTCGAGCGGAACGTTGGGGACGTTCAAGTTCACCACCACCGGATCGGCAGGCAACTCGGCCACGAGACCCTCGACGAACGCCGCAGCCACGGCCGCCGCGGTGTCCCACTTCTGGCCGATCAGCATTTCGTCCCAGCCTTGACCCTCGATGCCGAAGTTGGTGACCGCCTGGCTGACGGCAACACCCGACACGTTGCCATTCCGGCCGGTGAGCGCAGCCCCAATGGTGCCGGAGTGGTACACCGAGCGACCCACGTTCGCACCGGGGTTGATACCCGACACGATGAGGTCGAACGGCGGACCGAACGCACCGAGGCGCGAGAACATCACGCACAACGCCGGAGGTCCCGACACCGCCCACGCTTGGTCGATGCCGTCGACGGAGCCGCGATACACCTCAGGGTTGATGACGTTCAGCGCGCCGAGCGCGGCGCTGGCACCCGAGAACTCACGGTCGGGGGCGACAACGACCACCTCACCAAACGGTCGCATGGCTCGAGCAAGCACGTGCAGACCAATGCTGTCGATTCCGTCGTCGTTCGTCACCAAGATACGCATGGGCACCATCGTGCCAGCTACACGGGACGCTTGCTCGTTCGGCGCATCGTGTAGGGAACCGGCACCTCGTCCATCAGCTCCACCCGACTGACCTCGTCGAAGTGTCTGTCGTGGGCCACGCGGAACTGGTGGAGCACCATGGTCCGCTGAGAGAGCCCACGATGCACGCGACGCAAAGTCCTGACGGAGGGCGCCGTCACGGGCTTGAGCGTCAGGACTTCGCCGGAACCGTCGTGTGACGCCGGGTTCGTTCGGCGCTCAGTTACCGAAGTCCCAGTGCTCGCCCTTCGACAATTGACCGAGCACGTTCTTGGCGATGAGGATCTTGTGCACCTCGTCGGGCCCGTCGGCGATGCGCAGGGTGCGCGCACCCATGTACATGCCCGCCAATGGAAGGTCGTTGGACACACCGGCCGCACCCCACATCTGGATGGCGCGATCGACCACTCGGGTGTAGGCGGCAGGCACGTAGACCTTGATCGCCGAGATGTCGGTGCGTGCCGCATCGAGTCCGCGATCGATCTTCTCCGCGGCGTGGATGGTGAACAGGCGGGCGGTCTGGATGTCGATGTAGCTGTCGGCAATGGCGCCTTGTGTGAACTGCTTGTCGGCGAGCAATCCTCCATGCACGTTCCGGCTCGCGGCGCGTTCGACCATCAGGTCGAACGCCCTCCACATCTGACCAACGGAGTTCATGCAGTGGTAGATGCGGCCTGCACCGAGCCGATCCTGAGCCGCCTGATGGCCTTCGCCCACCCGTCCGAGCGCGTTGGCAACGGGCACCCGCACGTCGTTGTACTTGATCTCGCAGTGGTCGCTCTCGCGGCGGCCCCACACCCCGATGCCGCGCACGAGGTCGACACCCTTGGTGGCTGTAGGCACGATGATCTGCACCATCGGCCCCACCCGCTTGTCGCCCCCATTGTCGATCACCGACTGGTCGACCACTCGACACATAACGATGAGGAAGTCGGCAGCAATGCCGTTCGAGGTGAACCACTTGTGGCCGTTGATCACGAACTCGTCGCCATCGATGACGGCGGTGGTATCAAGCGAACGCGGGTCGCTGCCAGGGTTGTGTGGTTCGGTCATCGAGAAGCCCGACTCCATCGTGCCGTCGATGAGCGGCATCAGCCACTTCGCCTTCTGCTCCTCGGTGCCGTACTTCACCAGAATCGACTGGTTGCCCGAGTTGGGTGCAACCACGCCGAACAACGACGCGGCCCCGATCGCGTAGGCCAGCACCTCGTTCATGTATGCGTGGGCGAGGAAGTCGAGCCCCATGCCGCCGTACTCCTTAGGAAGGTGCGGCGCCCACAGACCGGCGGCTTTCACCTTCTGCTTGATCTCCGCACGAAGCTCGAGCACCTCGGTGCGGTCGCTCCACGACTCGCCCTCGCGTCGTTCGGCCCACAGCCGCGACTCGTTGGGCAAGATGTCGTTGTTGACGATCTCGACAGTGCGCATGCGAATGTCGTTGATGCGCTCGTCGATCGTGGGCACGGGCTTGCAGTTCATGGCCATGGGCCGACCATACGCGACCAGCGGACCACTCTGAAGGGCCGAAGGACACCTACCCCATCGAACCCAGGCCCTTGTAGCCGCCGAGTCGCGTCAGACGCGCGCGACGAGTGCCGCCCAGGCCGTGTAGCCGCCGATGAGATCGGAGACGTCAGGAAAGCCGGCTTGCTCGAGCAGACTGGTCGCGACGCTCGATCGATAGCCACCCGCGCAGTGCACGACGATGGGCCACTCACGCGGCAGTTCATCCATTCGATTGATCAACTGCGGAAGCGGGATGTTGACCGAGCCGGGAACGACACCACCGTCGAGCTCGCCGACATTGCGCACATCGACGACGGTGAGCCCCGGCAGGCTGGCGCGCAGCGACGCGAGCTCAGCGGCCGTGACACGCGACGTACGCACCACATGCTCGGGATGCTTTCCCATGGCCCCGACCGGGTCGGCCAGTGCACCGATCACGTCGTCGAAGCCGATGCGGCCCAACCGCACCTTCGCCTCGAGTTCGGTTCCGGCGTCGCCCACGAGCACGATGGCCGTGCCGGCGCGAACGACCTCGCCGGTGTACTCCGAAAATCGACCGCTCAGACCCACGTTGAGCGCTCCTCGCAAGTGGCCAGCGGCAAACTCGTTGGATTCGCGGCTGTCGAGCACCACCGCTCCGGCGGCCTGCGCTTCGAGCACTTGACCGAGGTCGAGCATTGCCAGCGGCTCGTGTGTATCGAGCAGCTCGTGGACCTCGCGGTTGCGATTGGCTGCAAATGAGAAGTAGAGCGGGGCGACGGACTGGCCCTGCGTCACGGCTTCGACGAACGCCTCGATGCTCATCGGTTGTACCGCATAGTTGGTACGACGCTGTTCACCGATGGTCGACATGGTGTCGGTGCTCAGGTTCTTGCCGCACGCCGAGCCAGCACCGTGTGCCGGGTACACCTTCGTCGCATCGGGCAGTGTCATCAACTGCTCGTGAAGCGAGCGGTACAGACACTCGGCGAGCTCATCGGCCGTGACGCCCACCGAAACGAGCAGATCGGGTCGCCCGACGTCACCGATGAACAACGTGTCGCCGGTGAGCACACCAAACGGTGGTGCGCCGGGGTGCTCGTAGACAACGATGCTGATCGACTCGGGCGTGTGGCCGGGCGTCGCCCTGACTTCGAGTTGCACGTCGCCCAAACTCAGCCGCTGGCCGTGCGCGAGCGGGTCGATAGCGAACTCGGCTCGCCCCACGGCCGCATCGCCATACGAAATCAGAGCGCCGAGTTGGGCAAGTTCGAGGTGGCCAGACAAGAAGTCGGCGTGGAAGTGCGTCTCGATGACGCGTTCGATGGTGAGGCCATTCGCCGTGGCATCGCAGACGTATTGATCGATGTCGCGCAGCGGGTCGACCACTACGGCACGACCAGTGGTGGTATCGCCGATGAGATACGACGCCTGCGACAGACAACCCAAGTAGTACTGCTTGAAGATCATCATCTCAGGCCAACTTCAAGAAGAGGTGTTCGACCTCGCCAAGTGCGAAGCCGTGCTGCTCGGCGAGCTCGGGGTTGGCAACGCAGGTCGCGAGGCCTGCCGC
>JAYTNH010000136.1:0-5259 GCA_043748395.1 Ilumatobacteraceae bacterium
GGAACGCCATGAGCATGGGCTCGTATCCGTGCTGGCGACCGCTGTGGCTGCCCACGGCCAACGTGGCCAAGGTCATGCCGTGATAGCTGGGGTGCCGGCCGATCATCTTCCACCGGGCAGGCCGACCCTTGGCCACTTGGTAGGCGCGGGCAAGGCGAAGTGCAGAGTCGGTGCTCTCGCTGCCACCGCTGGTGAAGAACACGTGATCGAAGCCTTCCGGCAGCCAGTGCTCGACCATTTCGTCGATGAGTGCGAGCCGTTGCGTGGTGGGCCACAGCGGAATGGAGTATGCGCCTCCGGCCATGCCGGCGCGCACCGCGTCGGCCACTTCGTCGCGACCCCAGCCAACGTTGCCCACGATCGCACCACCAGCTCCGTCGAGGATGCGCCGACCGTCGTTGGTGTGTAACCAGCAGCCGTCGCCACCGATGATGGTCGGGTACGGACCAGTGCCAGGCACGAACGAGAACCGAGAGGGATCACCAGTGACCATCTGCGCATTGTGGCACCCGGCGTAGAGTCGACGCGTGCCGGTGACGATCGATTCCGTCGACGACGTGCGCGTTGGCGACTACGTCGGGCTCAAACAGCTCCGACGCGAGAGCGCCGAGTACTTCATCGTCGAGAGCGTCACCGCCATCGAGCGACTGGTCGATTCGCCGTATCCGATTCGGTCGATGCTGCTCACCCACGCCGCCCACGATCGACTCGCACCGCGACTGGGTGCCATCGACGCGCCCATCTACGTCGCTTCGCCCGATGTGCTCAACGCCATTGCGGGCTTCAACCTGCACCGCGGTGCGCTGGCCTCGGCCGCGCGTGTCAGCGGCCCGTCGTTGGCAGCCGTACTCGCGACGGCGCGCCGAATTGTCGTACTCGAAGGATCGAACGACCACGAGAACATCGGCGCCATCGCGCGGTCAGCGAGGGGACTCGGCATCGATGCTCTGGTGCTCGACCCCACGTGCGCAGACCCGCTCTACCGACGCAGCGTGCGCGTATCGATGGGCGAGATCCTGCACCTGCCGGTGGTGCGGTGCGAGCATTGGCCTGCCGCGCTCGCACAGATGCAGGCCGCCGGATTCGAGACCTGGGCACTCACTCCGACCGGAACCGACGACCTGTTGTCGACTCCGCCACCCGCGCGGCTCGCGCTCGTGGCCGGAGCAGAAGGGCCTGGGTTGAGTGAGGTCGCAAAGGCCGCGTGCACGCGCCGGGTTGCCATCGCCCTACGCGCCGGAGTCGACTCGCTCAACCTCGGCCACGCACTCGCCATTGCGATGGCCGTAACCTGCCCTCGCTAGACCGATAGCGGCAAGTCGCGACTCAACACCGGGTTGCGCGTCGCCGATCACTCGATACTGTTCGCTCGATGTCGGCGCGCCCTGTTGATCAAGCCAGCGGCGAGAACGCCGACGGAGGCCTCAGCCGCGTGCCGTATCTGCCAGGTCTCGATGGCTTGCGAGCCATCGCCGTCGTGGGCGTGATGATCTACCACGCCCACCACTCGTGGCTGCCAGGTGGCTATCTCGGCGTCGAGGTCTTCTTCGTCATCTCCGGATACCTCATCACCCTGCTGCTCATCGGCGAGGCAGAGCGCACCGGCAGGCTCGACCTCGGCAGGTTCTGGGCACGCCGATTCCGCCGGTTGCTGCCCGCGTTGTTCGTGATGATGGTGCTGGTGGCGGTGTACATCGCCGCGTTCTACTCGGTGGCGCGTGAGCAGACCCGCGGCGACTTCATGGGTGGCGTGTTCTACATCAGCAACTGGTACCAGGTGTTCGTGGGGCAGGGGTACGGCGCGAGCGAGGCGTTCGTGCCACTGCGGCATCTGTGGTCGTTGGCGGTCGAGGAGCAGTTCTACGTGTTGTGGCCATTGGCGATGCTGGTCATCCTCGGCCGATCGGTCGGCTCGCCGCGTGGCGCACCGTCGCGGCGAGTTCCGTCGATGGGCTTCAAGCTCATCGGTGCCAGCATCGTCATCAACATCGCCATCGCCGTGCTGTACGTGCCTGGCTCGGTCGCCTCGTCGTGCGGCGGCGAGTTCACACGCGGCACGACGACGATCTTCGGACGCTGCATCTCGGTGAACGACATGCTGTACCTCGGCTCGTTCTCGCGCGCCGGGGGACTCATGCTCGGCGCCGGATTCGCCATGCTGTGGCGTCCTGTGGCCATCATGCGTGGGCCGCTGCGACACAAAGCCCGGCAACTCGATGCGCTGGCGGCCGGCGCGCTGGCGCTCCTCGTGTTTTTCATGGCCACGATGTACCTGCAAGACGCCGGCGTGTACAACCCTTGGCTGTACCGCGGCGGATTGTTCTTCACCGGCGTCGTCACGCTGGCGCTCATCGCTGCGACCACGCATCGGGGGGCACGCACAGGGCCGTTGCTGGGCAACAAGGTGATGCTATGGATCGGCACACGCAGCTACGGGCTCTACCTGTACCACTGGCCGGTGTACCAGATCATCCGCAAACAGGCGAACATCGACCTCTCGGTGGGCAAGCTCGTGTTGGCGATGGTCATCACGTTGCCCATCACCGAGGCCAGCTACCGATTCATCGAGACGCCCATCCGCAAGCAGGGCGTGGCGCCGGTGCTGGCAGCGGTTCGCCGTAGCCCGCGCGGTCTGATGGGTGTGGCGGCAGTCGTTGCGCTCGCAGCGGTAGCCACGTTCAGCCTGATGGCCGCCGACCCGCACTGCGTGGGCAGCGTCAACTGCTCGCTTGCCGCCAACGCACAGGGCCCCGACACGGCCCCCTCCGTCGACACGGGCGTGCCGTCGAGTACGCCCGTGATCGACACCACCACCACCGAACCGAAGGTTCCCCAGAAGTACGTCGCCATCGGCGAGTCGGTGATGGTGGGGGCCGTCAACCAGTTGCGCACCGCGGGCGTCTACGTCGACGCCAAAGAGGACCGCGGGCCCGAGGGTGTGAAGAACACGGTGATCAAGTTGCGCGATGCGGGCGAGTTGGGCGCTGGCACCGGCATTGTCATTCAGGTGGGCACCAATGCCCCCATGAACGTGGCGGCAATTGCGGCCATCATGGCCGAGGTGCCGGCCGATGCGGGCACGGTGACGTTCATGACGCTGCACGCCAACGTGGCGTGGATCCCTGGCAACAACGAGCTGATCACCTCGATTCCGAACACCTACCCGGGCGTGGGCATCATCGACTGGGATGCACGCGCCGCTGCGGTCACCCTGTGTGCCGACGGTATTCACATCACCTGCGGCGGCTCGGCGGCGGCGAACTTCTACGCCAGCCTCATCCTCGCCAACTTCGGCCTTCCAGCCATCCCCTGACGCTGACGCCGATTCTCAACGCTCCATTGATGTTCGACGCCAGCGTCGCCGACTGAGCCGTCCGTCGGCAAGACTGTGTCCATGACTGGGCCCCCACCGTGATCGGACTCGGCGCGCTCGACGGTGACCTGTGTTGGGTCGATGGCCGCATGATCACCGATGACCGACACCGATGTGAGTGACCAGGTGCTCCAGCCCCTGGCGAGCGTGATCGTTCTCACCTACAACCGGCCCAAGCAGTTGGCCCGATGCCTGCGATCGCTCAGTGCTCAGCAGTTCCACGGCCAGTTCGAGATCGTGGTGGCCGATGACGGATCCGCATCTGACACAGCTCGCGTGATCACCGGCGCACAGGCCGACGACAGCCGCATCCGCCATGTTCGCGACGAGCATCACGGCATTCCCGCCACGCGCAACCTCGGCGTTGCGGCCGCTCGCGGGCGATACATCGCGATCGTCGCCGACGACTATGTGCTGGCTCCCCACTACCTGGCAACCGCGGTCGACTACCTGGAACGGCGACCCGAAGCAGCCGTGGTGCGGTTCAACATCACACCGCTGCACAACACTCGCGGCTCACGGATCAGCCAGTGCTACTACGGAGCCAGCATCTCGCGTCGCCTCGAGAGCGAGGGCCTCACCGATGACGACCTTCGCTCGGGTGTCGCAACTACCACGCTCGAGGCTGCCGGTGCGGCCGTCTTCCGTTCCGAAGTGCTCGCCAATATCGGGCCGTGGGACGAACGGCTACAACGGGGAGAAGACACCGAACAGAGCGCACGTCTGCGCGCAGCCGGGTACCAGGTGCACATCCTGGCCGCGCACACCGTGCAAGTCGACTTCAACCGAGTGCCGATCGACACCCTGCGCAAGTGCTTCTTGACTGGAGTCTGGCGACATCGCACAACCCCCCCACCGCTCCCCATCCCGAACGAACGAAACGCGAGCGTGCCTCGCCGCGCCATGCGTCGCCTGCGACGCGTGAGCAGGTCGTGGATGGCGGCCGATCGCGCGCGACGAGGCGGCAGCTCGTGGCGATCGTTCGCCTGGTACCTGCCGTGGATGACCTTGTTCGAGACCGCCGTACGTGCGGGTGCCCTTTGGTCGAGTCTCACTGCGCCTCGGGGGCTCGCCTCGACCTCACGCGCCGCAACCGAAGCGCCCGTTCGTCAGTGAGGTAGTCGTACCCGACCTGTTGCCACTCACGGTGTGGGTCGAGCGACTCGTAGCGTGCCCGCCGAGCAGCGCGATCATCGGGATGGATCATCCTGAGGTGATACAACAGCACATCGGCGGACGCGAACGCGCCGTACCGTTGGCCTTGTAGCGGCGCCTTCGAGGCATGCAGTGGGTTGGGGTCGAAGGAGTGATCGGCGCGACACTGAAACAGGCGCGCCACCTTCTTACGACTCCACACGCCATCGGCTCGCCAGGTGGTGGGGCTGTCCCACAATTCGCGCATCGGTAGACGAAACGCCGTGAGTCGCAGGCGCGCACCGCGTCGCACTGCGCGTTCTACCCGAGCGCGAAAGGTTCGCTCCACTCGCTCGTCAGCATCGAGTGCGATCACCCACTCGGCTTCGTGCTCCACTGCTGCAGCGATCAGGCGGCGATGGTTGCCGATCTCGTCCCATGTCGGCCGATCCACCGGAACGCGAATCACCGTGAGCACCTTCGGGTGAGCTTCCAGAATGGCGGCAGACCCGTCGGAGGAGCCGTCGTCGAGCGCAATCACGCCATCGACATGGGGCGTCACGTTCGCGAGCCAGCCAGGCAAGAGGTGCTGCTCGTCGCGGACGGCGATGATGGCCAACAACCGGGTGCGGCGCGGGGGCTCGCGCCACCCGCCCGTTGGCAACCGCATGCGCGATGCTCGACCAACCGCCACACTGCGAGCCCGCCGGCCGAGGCGTTCTGCGTACGAGCCCAACTGGCGTAGCGGTGTG